>JBDRTM010000538.1:0-2751 GCA_043824065.1 Planctomycetota bacterium
CCTCATCCCACCGCATGCTTCTGCCACATCAAGCGGTGGCTCCAATTGCCGGCCTTTATAAACCACATCTATTATTACACCCTTAGCCGTAGCTTCCAGCTCATCAACCGAATTCAATAAAGCGCTTGCTATCGCGGCCGCCCACCTTCGCATGGGTATAGTTGCTCCCCTATAAAACCTATTTGGTAATGGTACAGCAAATACCAGAAAAACAACCGGCAGCCAGGTATATCTGACCAAACGCCAACCGCCCAAAAGCAATACAACCGCCCCCAGCGCTGCAATCACGGAAATGTGACGAAAGTATGCGTATCCGGAGGGGCTAACTATGTTAAAAAAATAAAATAATATCGCGCAAACCAGAAAAAACAGACCCAGGTAACTCGGCTTAGTTTGAAGGTTTAGAATCTCTTGTCTTTTTTGATTAATGAAGTACAAACTTAAAAGTGGGATTAAAAAACCATGTCCCCAGCTGCCGAAGTCAGTGACCCATCGTGAAACGATGCCCTCAATTTCGCTGCGAAAAAGATAGCAGAACAGACCCCCTACCATCAACATCTTGATGTAACTATGGACTCCAAGCTCACGCCAGCTTGTCTTCGCCACACCTGATCCTTGCATTTGATTAACAGAAGAACCAATATTGACCACCACAACCAAGCAATTTTGCTACCAAACACTGCCCCACTTCCAGGGGACTATAGGATTGTACGTTGTTCCCCAGTAATCCTTGTACGAAAAATTACGGTCATAAACAAAGCCGAACCCATAATTGGCCCTGAATGCGTTTCGCAGAACTGCACGCCATCTGGAGGTTGCGTGTGTGCCGACATTAATAAAATCATTCGGCTTAATAAAGAAGTCCGGTTGCTCACCGTTGTATATCTTGTCCAAATCCACCATCACTATTTCTTCTTTCCTTCTGCCTATCCTTCTTACCACCTCAACACGTTTCGGCCAAGCCAAAGGTCCCAGACCGCCCGCAGCAGCTATAGCCATCTTCAAAGTCATCGGTCGGCCAGTAAGAGGAATGTAGCCGGTACGGTTGACATTACCCATTATGCAGAATTCGCCAACAATATCAACAGGCACATGAATGGTATCGCCGGGCTTTATCACGATATTATATCGGGTGTCACCTGCAAGCAGCTTGTCGGCTTGAATCCTTATGAGGCGAGTCCCGGCACCGGACTCACGTTCCAAATCCGGCGGCGCCTGCTCTTTGATTGGACCAAACGGTTTCTCCCCAGGTTCAATTTTGATAACCGGTGCTACCGGAGCTATCGGTTTTGGTAGCTTTGGCGAACCGACTTGAATAGAAACCCATTCGCCGTTCCGGTAAATCCACTCAACATCAACATGCCCTTTTTGTTCTTTCTCTTCTGTTGGCTTCGGTGAAACGGTTTGATCAGGAACAGAAATCCACTTGCCGTTCTGGAAAATCCACTTAGTGCGCTCAGGTTCCTCTTTATCCAATGGCTCACTCATTGGTTTCGGCGCAGCCGGTACGGGTGATGATGCCAGTGCGTACCGATGATTTATTCGCTCATCTACCCTCTCTTCGAAACGAACCAGATCCCTGAACGTCTCCAGTGCGTTTTCGACATTTACTTGCCCATTTAACCACCTTTGTTCACGACGAGAACGCGCATCCAAAGTATTCAATATGTCTTTGACACTTACCGGCTCATCCATCGTATCTGGAGCAGCCAACATATTGGATGATTCCCTTACACCCTGGGTATCCATCCGGCTGGGTGTGCGATTGCTCGGCCATTCAAAAGCTTTCGGCATTCCGGCCGCTTCCCAATCCGTTACCATCTCAGACGAAGATATAACCACTTTACTTTCAGGCCACTGATATTCTGCACGAGGCCGGACCCCGGCGCGCCGGGGCTGTATATTGCGCGACGTCCTGGCAGTCTCAGGCTCAATAACCTCCAGCTCAAGCCCATCAAATCCCTGTTCAAGGGGCTCATATCCTTTGTTCCTTTTGTCCCCAACAAAACGTGAAACATAAATATAGCTTACATTAAACTGTCTTGATCCACCTGCTGTCGCAAGCGCATCGGTCAGCCTGAAATCATACCTTGGAATAGAGTATCTGCCCGGAAGCTTCACACCATCACCTAATATCGAAAACGCCCGCTGCTGGGAGCCGGCTAAAGCTACGATAACCGACGGGTTCTTCAATATGCCCGGAGAAAGAATTTGCTTTATCTCTTCTTCAAGTTGTGTTTCTGTCAATCCCGCCGCTTTTACTACGCCGACCTCCGGTATGGATACCCTGCCGGTTTCGGTAACAATATAATTATTTACAAATTGAACTCCCTCCTGAAGTAGCTCGAAGATAGCTACACTGATAATATCACCTGCCCTGAACGCATAATCAGACTCCATCGCTACAGTATCTATGGCCAGCGGTTCTTCGGCATCCTCCCAGGCCATCGGCGTCTCCTCCGCCACCCCCAACGAATCCAGAATTACATTGACTGCAGGAACAGAACGGAATCTGCCTACCTGTGCTGGGTCAAAAAATTTATTACCACAACCGGACGAAAGAGACAAAAAAAATAGTAGAATGCAGAAGACAGAAGTCGGAAGTCGGAAGACAGAAGTCCGACTTCTGTCCTCTGTCCTCTGACTTCTGTCCTCTGTCCTCTGACTTCTGTCCTCTGTCCTCTGACTTCTGTCCATAGCAGCAAACTTCCAAAAATATCGACCCGCCAACGGCGGGTTTTGATCGGAACC
>JBDRTM010000539.1:0-5262 GCA_043824065.1 Planctomycetota bacterium
GACTTTGGTCAAAAAACGGCTTATAATACGTTTAGCTTTTTCATTTTTTGCCCCTGCTTTTCTCTTCCTTCTCCCCTCCCTCCGCAAAAAAGCAGGGGTATTTAAATCTTTCCGATAAGTAAACTGCTACTGCCTGAAGGCGGCAGCTTGTAAGATCTGAAGCACGAAATAAAACCAAGTGAACTAAAGTGCCTAAAGTGACACGTAAGTGTCATCCTGAGGCGAAAGAAAGCTTGCCCTGAGCGTAGCCGAAGGGCCGAAGGATCTGGTCAACGAAAAAGAGATTCTTCACTTCGCTGCGCTGCGTTCAGAATGACAGCAAAGCTGTCACTTTAGTTCATTTTAGCTCACTTTAGCTCACTTTAGCTCACTTTAGCTCACTTTAGCTCACTTTAGGCACTTTTCTGATAGCTAATTAACCAATTAACTAATCAACTACCTGCCCAAAGTAATTGCCATATCGCGAACAAGCTCGCTTGAGTCATTTTTTGCCGTCCAGTCCAGGACCTTATCGAAGTTGCGGTCAGCGTTTTTGCTCAGCAGGTAAACAGCCATCATACGAACCGGCCAATTAGTATTGTTCAGATTCTTTGCCACCGCACTTATCAGTTCGTAATCCAGCGGCAAAGAAAGCATCTCAGCCATAGTGTGCACCTTAACGACCCAATCACCGTTAGCGGGATTATGCAATAGTCCGGATTCATGTAATAGTGCGTTCCTTAACAAAGGCTCCATCCAATCGGCAGATTTATATCTGTAAAGTGGCTTACGTTTTAACATCTCATTTTGTTCTCTCAAAAGGCCGGTGAAAAGCTGGGCAGTTTCAATTTTTTGGCCGACGGAGCCTTTTGAGATTAAATTAAACCGGCTTCTTATATATTGACCCGTAAGTGCGATGCCAGGACGTTTTATACGCACCCTGATCGGCTCAAGATAAGTGAGTCTGTTAGTAATCTTGCCCTCTTTTTGGAGACTATTGGTTACAGGGTCGAGATAGAGCGTAAATTCTATATCCAGAGATGCCTGTGGATAGGTAAGAAGCGTCTTTCTAAGCTCGCCGGTAATAAGCCGCAGAGGGATGAGGATACTTTGGCCAGGCTCGATAAGCAAGGCCGTCCGAATTTTTGTAGAGACCAGGTTCGGTATCGTTTTATTAAGGTCTCCACTAACATCGGCGTCAATTCGAATATTGCCCTTAAATAAGGCCTCATCGCTAATTACAAAAGGCTCGGCAGAGTTATTTATTAGCGCAACAGTGCCACTGAATCGCTCACCGTATGGAAACTCTTTGCCGGGTTCCCGCCTTGCGGGGTCTGCACGAATATTAAGCTGGACCGAGAATATCTTCTCCGGGGGAGTAAATGCGGGAACAAGTGTTCGCCCAAAGACATTCTCCAACATAGTTAAAACAGCATTAGGGTCAATGGGCGGGGCATATTTTTCGCCCTGTTGGGCCAGAATTTCTTTGGCACGTTCGGCTGCAAACGACCCCGGGTCTTTGATGATTGCGGTCTTTAGAGTTTCGATTGCCGAATCCTTTTGTCCATCCGCCAATTGAATCTGAGCTAATGTTAAATCTGCGATTTGGTTGTGCTCATAATTGTTGATAATAGGCTTGGCCCATTCCGTCTGATTATTCATCACAAGCGCATAAGCCAAAATAGCGGCTGCCGCGGGTGAATTAGGCTCAGTTTTGTAGGCTCTGTTAGCCCAATCTAATGCTTTGTCCGGAAACGGTAGGACAAAACAATAAAACCAGGCAAGCTGCTTTACATCGATGCTCGAGAGGGCTTTTTTTTCGGCGGCCTGGAATATCTGTGTTGCCAGCTCACCGTTTCCCATTTTCGTTGCTGCTTTGCCGGCAATGGCCTCTACGCGCAGGTCAAATCGCCCGTCTCGCTGGACACGCTGGGCAATTTGGAGGCATTTGGACTGATTTTGTTGAGTGTTGTAGCTGCTAATCGCCCAGGGCAGATAAATGCGGGCAGGAAGGGCTTCAGAGGGGTAAAGATAAGTAAACAAATCGGCACAGTATTCATAAATCCCAGCGGCTGTCTCATAAAGTTGTAACTGTTCAGCCTGTTGTGCAAAGGTAAGAGCAGCTTCGATATCCGATGGGTTCTCACGCAATGCTAATCTTAACCGTTCAAGATATATTGTCGGCCCAATCCGCTCGGGCTTAAGCTCCGCCAGCTTTGCAAAGGCCAGCTTATTGTATCTATTCCTTTTGTAGGCCTGCATAAGGTAAAATTCAGCAGCTTCCAAATCCGCCTTTTCGGCCTTCAACAGGCCCAGCAAGGTGGACAGCTCGGAACCGAGAATAACGTTCTTACCGCCCAGAGTCCCCAAGATCTGCTCGATGAGCTTCTCCCGCTGCTCACGGGTGTTCAGCTGAGCCAGTAAATACACGACCGCTTTTTTTGCAATCTCAACGTCAGCGGACTCATCTACATAATCCATAAGTAAATTATACACCAGGTTGCCCCCTTCTTGCTTTCGCAAGAAAGCAGGGGGCTGCTCCGGGTCCCGACAGGCAAGCTTAATCAGTAAGGCACGAGCATCCCTGGCGTTATTATCGAGCTTCATCGCGGCGGTTAAGAATACAATCGCTTGGTCGAGCTGTGGTCCGCTAACGTCTTCAGAGTGGGCCGGCTCGGCTGCCGGGCTGCGGCGGGCTTCGCCCAGACGAGAGCTCGCCGAAGTCAGCTCGTAAGCTATTTCATAAAACTTTTGGCTGACAGACGATGAAAACAACTTTTGATCCTCGATGCTGGATGCTCGACCCAGCAGCGCTGGGTTCCGATCAAAACCCGCCGTTGGCGGGTCGGTCCTCGACGAGCCACGAGTATCAAGAATCGAGTATCGAGAATCGGGTTGAGCCTGGGCCGAGGTAGAACAGCAAAGGAAAAGAAGCGCCAAAAAAACGACTCGACCGAGCTCGCCGAAGTCTAAAAAAGACGCTCTCTTACGCATTTATTTCTCCATTAAATCCCGCACTTATTAGGCACGACAAAATACCTTTTCGTTTAAGGTTATCGATGCTCGTATCGACGCTTGTCTTGGAAACTCGAAACTCGTTTTTATCCAGCATCCGGCTTCCAGTCTCCAGCTTCGATACCAGCTTCGACAACGCTAAACCAGCTTCTATACGCGGGACAAAAACGTTCTTTTCGTTATTATACTTCATACTTCGGACAATTGCCATTTTTGCTTTAGATATAACGACAAACAGATAGCTTATGCGTTTTCGTATCACTTGAATTCTTATATGTCAAGTTAAAGTATTTCCCAAGAAAAAAGGATTTGCTATTCACTTCTGTGGCGGTCTGCCGCCGGTGAATAGAGAAAGCATTTCGATATGCAGGAATTTGGCGGCCAGTACATACACCGCTGCTGTAGATGGCACAACCACAACGAGTCTGAGGATATCAAACCAGAGCCCCCCGGGCAAATTACGGCACAGGTACAGAAGACCTGCCCCAACAATCCACATCAAAACTGTTGCGGCAACGGTTTTTGTTATCGCTGAAACCGTTCCGTGCAATATGTCTGCTCCGAGTCGCTGTCGAAGGGCCGTAACAAGAATAACGACCTGCAAATACGAACACAGTGCCGTCGAACAAGCCAACCCTCCTGTGCCCCAAACCCAAATCAAAGTCAGATTCAATACGATATTGGCGCAGACAGCTATCAGTGCACTGCGCATTGGTATTTTAGAATCGTGCATGGCATAGAATGCCCTTGTAACAATCTGTTGAATGAAGAATCCGTTCAATCCCAGCGCGTAAAACAGGAGCGTTCTCGTGGCTGCTTGGGTATCGGCGGCAGAAAATCTGCCATGCTCGAACAATGCTGAGACCAAAGGTCTGGCTACCAGAAAGATTCCGACAGTCACGGGAATACCAATGAAGACAGCGCCTTTAATACCCTGGGAAATCGTTCTTGTAAGAGCTTTAAGGTCTTTTTCAGCAGCACGGGCACTCATCACCGGGAAAATTGCGATAGCCAATGATATTCCAAAAACACCCAGTGGCATTTGATAAAGCCTCTGGGCGGCGTTGAGATGTGAAACGCAGCCGCGACGTAAAGGATATGTTATCTGATTGCCCATTAGAAAAAAAACATCACCCTTTTCTATCGAGCTGGAAAACCACCACGCTATAACATCATCGAGCAGTGTATTTATCTGCGTTGCCGTCAGGCCCAATATCATTGGCCCCATCATCACAATAATTTTTTTGAATGCATCGGAATGAATCTCCCATGCAGGCCTGATTGAAACAGCATTGGCTCGCAAAGGTGGAATCTGTATTGCTATTTGTACCAGGCCCGCAATTAAGACGGCCACCGCCACCGTAAAAAACTGTTCCTTTGCCTCTATCTTAAAAATTGAGCCGGTTACCACAACGGTGCTGATAATGAAGATGTTCAGCACAATTGGTGCAGCCGCCGGACAGGCAAAGTGCTTGTGCACATTGAGGATGCCAGCTAATATCGCGACCATACAAACCAGCAGCATATAAGGCAGCATGATAGAGGTCAGAGACAAAATAAGTCGAGTCTCGGAATTCGTTTCGAAGAGTTTGTAATAAGCTGCAATACCCACCCAGCCAAGTAATGTCAGTGCCGCCAATAATACAAACAAGACCGTTACCACAGTATCCACCAATCGCGTTGCTTTTTGAGGGTCTTTCTGAAGCAGTTGGCTATAGACGGGAATAAACGAGGCAGATGCTGCCCCCTCACCAAATAGTCTTCTGCTGAGATTTGGGATCTTAAAGGCAATAAACCACGCATCCATAAGCGTTCCGGCACCGAAAAAATAAAAGTAACAGACATCACGTATCAGGCCAAACACTCTCGATAGTGCTGTAAGAGAAGCAATTTGTCTGAAGCCTTTTATCATAAGGGAATTCAAAAGTGAGTCTTAAAGAAGATGAATCCCGCCCGTTGAAGACGGGACGGGATGAAGCTGGTTTGTCGTTGTCGAAGCTGGTATCGAAACCGGAGGCTGGAAACCCGAGCTTCGAGTTTCCAGGGCGAGCATCGATACGAGCATCGACAACCTTAAACGTAGTGGGGCATCCATTCTCCGTCCCGAGAAAATCGGGACTGCGAAGGACGAAAGCCTCACCCTATTCATGAAAGGCTGTCTGGTGTCAAGTAACATTTTTTCTTTTTCTTCATCTTTTGTTTTTTCAAACAAGCTCTTGCTATGTAACAATTTATCGATACTTGCAGTTCCATAACAGAGATGGTTGT
>JBDRTM010000540.1:0-15223 GCA_043824065.1 Planctomycetota bacterium
ACATCGGGGTGCAGTTGACCTCGCTGTCGCTCGGCAACTGACCCCGTGAACTACGCGCGGTTCAAGGGAATTCAATAGAATACACGAAGTTCCCTGCTGATTAGGGGAAAAAGCACACTTTAGCAGAACAGTTCCGGGACAACTGTTGCTAACTTCCGCGCCTTGTTCAAATAATCTTCGAATTGTTGCACGTTCAACTGAGCAGTAATCCGCTCACTGCATGCATACGATCTTCCCATTTTCCAAAGCTACAACAATTCGTCCTTTACTATCAACAGCAACTCCACCTTTTACGACAGGAGCAGACAGCTCCTTACGCCAAATCACTGTCCCATCCTTTATCCGAATAGCTGCCAGCGAAGATGCGGCCTTGTCGCCCGTGGTCCTGAGACCTGCGGCAAGAAGAACGTCGGGGCTCACAACAAATCCCTTGAAGCGCGTTCCGAGCTTGTCCTGCCATATAACATTTCGCTGAGGCTGCCTTCTTTGCCCGTCCGTACGACGATCCGTCTGAGCTGCAGGCTTTTTCTCGGTTTTCAGAATCGGCCCCATGAGGGCAAGACTGCTGTGCTGACTGCCTTCATAACTTGCGTTGTATCGAAGAAGCTTGCCGTCCGGATATCCACGACTGAGCGATTGATACTGCGCATACTCAGGGAAATATGCGTAAAAGGCAGTAGCAAAACGAGAATTCAGCACCTCATAGGGATCATTGAGACACTTGCCGGTTTCCAGGTCATACCGTGCTGTTTGATATACTCCGCCGCCTGTAAAACAAAGTTCGTTTCCTTGTATCGACAGGCTGCCCTGTAAGCTGATTCCACTGTTTACTTTCTCGGATAAGGAGCCGGATGTATCGTTGTACCATTTGACCTTGCCCGTAACTGCATCTAAGGCGACTACGTAAGTGCCGTCATAATGAGCAATCCCGGCGGCAGCGTATATAACACCTTTATGCACAACAACTCCGCCTGCGACAGGCCAGGTGGAGATAAGTTTCCCGTAAACAGGAATCCGGCGGCCGGCAGGTCCGACACGAAAACGCCACAGACGTCTTCCAGTCTGGGCTTCAAAGGCATAAACCCACCCATCTGCGGAGCCGACATACACTCGTCCTCGTGCCAGAGCGGGAGGAAAATAAATAGCCCCTCCGGTATAGGCTTTCCATTTGAGCTCTCCATCGGCATCGATTGCTTGAACCACTCCTTTGCGATCACCAACAAAAACCATACCTCCGGCAACTACCGGAGCCGTGGGCATGACTGTTGTCGCGTTAATACTCCACTTTATTTCAATTTCTTCGGGTATATTCACTGTTGTATAAGGTATCCGGTTGTTATGGCCCTGATAGGTCGGCCAGTCTCCCTCTTGAATTTTGAAATTCGCCACCGATGCCTGCACCTGTGCTACCTGCACAGGAGACGCAGGTACAGGTGTTATGTCCCCCGTTCCTGTTTCCACCATCAGGTGTCCTGCGGACAATCTGGAGCTGTCGATAGGTGGTTGAAAATCAAAATCGCCCGCTGGAGCCAAAGCAATGTGCCCGTACAAGGACAACTGACAGCCGCACATCCATGGCCCCCAATAAAGCTGTCCATCGGAAATAATCACTCCGTCCTGACACGCAGGACGCATAGGGGCGATGTGCTCAGCAGTATTGGAATCCGTATCAATTCGCACGGTCCCACCGGGAGTTCGGAAAAAGATACTGTCAATGCTTCCTGTTGCCCTCGTGCATGCTCTGCGATTAGGCAGTTTGGCCAGTACCTTTCCAGCTTCATAAGAATACTTCGCACCAGTTCCAGCAGGGCCTGCGGCATAAAATCCGTCCTCCCTCAATACCAGTTGTAGATTTCCACCTTTTTTGTGCCACAAAAGTTTCCCATCCTCTGCGCTTGCAACAACAAGCCGGCTCCGTTGTGGCCCGGCAAAGAGAATATGGTTATCAGTACATTTAATATACGCTGTGGTCGAATATCCGGTAACGTAGTGCTGTGCCCGGCCGTGAGGGCCTATGGCTTGAAGCAAATCAGTATCTGAAGTCGTCCAGGCAATCCTTTGCGTTCTCGTATCAAGACATGCGAGAAATTTTTCAGGACTATAGAAGTAGATTCGCCCGTTTTTCATGCACACGCCACGGCTGTCAAAATAGTCCTCTCCGCTGTAATGCCATAGAATCTCTTTGGTGCCCGGATTGATGGCAACAAATGTGCGTCCAAAACCGAAGTTGGTCTTTGGGTTTTTGTAATCATGACCCTCCCACATTCCCCACGGCCAATGGCCTAATCCCGGCGTCTTTGAACGTTGCGTATGTATCTCAACTTCAGGTCCTCCGATTAAGGCATAAAGAATGCCATTTTCAAGGGCCATCCATTTCCATACCGGACCGTCAGCGACTCCTTCAGGAATAATAATTTCATCTTTAATCTGGCCGGTTTGTGTATCAATTAGTTTACATGATTCATCATCTGCCATATATAAGATGTCGGGGGTCGCGATCATTGTGTTGCGATGGATCATGAACCCTTTTTTCAAGGGCCGCTTCCAAAGGATCATCCCATTATACGCATTCACACATATCAACGTGTTCAACATTTCATTCTGATTCGCCTTGTGGGCAATATGTCCAAAAGCCCTGAAGACCTTTCCTCCTGCTGCCACCGAGATTTCCGGCATAGGACAGAATTTCGGGTCGGCAAGAAACTGCGTAATGTAAGGCGCACGTGCTCGCTGATCAGTAGATTGTGGATTATTGTCAGGGCCATGATAAGGATGGCTCCAACTATCGGTATTGTTAACATGTGGCTTAACGATTTCTTCTCCGTCGATGACGATTGTTCCCCCAGGGTATACCACACGAAGGAGCTCTTTCTCGCTCACACTGTTTTTCGCAGAGGCTGAAACAAAGGCTGTACCGGCAAGATTGCCGGCCAGATGAATAGACTTCAAATCTCCTTCTTCAACAAAAACGCGAGTTCCCAGCAATCCGTGTTGATCCGCTGATTCCCGTATGGCGACCACCTCATTTAGAACAGGTGACTGAAAATAGACTATTAGGTCCTTTCCAATGACAAACTCAGATAAGAAAGAATGAAGTTGCGTTTTTGGTAAACCGAGGACAACACAGATGTCTTTCCTTGTTTCGATTCGATTAAAAGCGCTCCTCATTTCTTCTAAGAAATCATCAGCCCCTTGCACTGCACTCCACAGGACACCTTGCGGTGCAACAAGAATCAACAACATGCAACAAATACCAAACTGTAGTTTCTTTTTGCTCATCATTTTCATTCTCCTTCATACCCGAATTAAAAGTGCCTAAAGTGCCTAAAGTGAGCCAAAGCTGCCTAGTTGTAGAAGCTTGTTTGTCGGTGTCGAAGCTGGTATCGAAACTGGAAGCTCGATATTGGATGCTCGAGGAAAAGCGACCCAGCAACGCTGGGTTCCGATTGAAACCCGCCGTTGGCGGGTCAAGCTTCTATGACAAGCATCGATACGAGCATCGACAACCTTAAACGAAAACTGCACTTTAGGCACTTCAAACTTTAGGCACTTTAGGCACTTACTTCAAACCATGATAAGATAATCAAAGACTGATTTCAAGCTTATTTCGTACCTCTATCTGAAATAATTGGCAGGTTACATCGTCAGGTCATCAGGCATCATCCTGCTGTCTGCCAGGGAAGAGCCAGACGATATCCCAGTCTGTCTTTTGTTTCTTTTGTCTGAGGCTGCCGTTGTTGTCCTTTTGATCCGGGCCGACACTGTAGAGAACAAAACCCTGTCCCTCAGTCTTGTATAAAAGCAGCCCGTCGGAGAACGGGTCATTGATGTTCTGAAGCTTGAGCGCTTCCAGTGTGGCGGGGAAGGCATCTTGTTTTTGTTTGTGTTGCAGCAGAGCCAGGCCCGCCCGTGCGATGCGCAGCTCTGCAATCATTTCACAGTGGATTTGTTTGACCTTGAATATCGCGGGGGTGAGCATATTTGTTACAATGTAACGTTTTTTCTGGACTCCCTTTTCCAGGACTTCTCCCTGCTCACGTGAATACGGGCGCTCAGCAAACCGAGCGCCTTCGTGCATGAATCGCAGGTATGCCGCGTGGTCTGGAAGGGATATAGGTTTGAAGGTCATTCCGAAGAATAAAAGCACGGAGATTAGTCCGGAGTTATCTTCCTGGTTATTATGTAGGTATGGGTTTGTTTTCCACAGTTCGTCTTTGGGAAGGTTGAACACCCATTCACCTAAGAGCAGGCGTTCGGCATCAATGGAATAAATGAGTGTGCGAATATCATCAAAATCCTTGAGAAGACTTTGGATGTCGCTGGCTTGTAGTGTGTTCGGTGGTGCAATTTCACAAAGCTTTTTAATTGTATCACAGGATAGCCTGATCATATATATACGTACCAGTTGGCTGATTAAGACAGGCTCGGCCCGCAGGGCGTCGGCGAATTTCAACTGAGCTGAAACCATGTCCCAGGCAGTATCCGGATTACCGGTTTTGGCTTCAAAGTACGCTTTGGCGCAGAGAATGCGCGCGAGGTTTCTCAGGTCTGATATATGAGGCAGGAGCATGTTTATGCCGTCGTCATAATCGAGATCGAATCGGCATGAATCTCGCCGGGTACCTTGCTCAACGATGGACAGTGCCTGTGTGACTACGTCTTGTCCGATCAGCTGCTTAAGCTCGGCGAGCTTGTCCGAATCGAGGGATTCCTTAATGAACGTACTGGATAGATCTCCCAGATAGTCAAGCATGTTTTTGTCCGGTGCAGGCTGGGCTTTGAGCAGCAGGGCGGCGCTCTGGTAGAGCAGAGCGGCATTCTCCGTGTCTGAAACTTCGGGTGGTATAACCTGCCACGGCTCCATAGGCCGGCCGTCTTTCTTAAGGTCGGCGTAAACTCGGCGAAGCTTCGCTGATGAGACACTTACCGCAATGGCATATATCAGGCCGAGCACAACAATTACTATGGCAATGCCTGTCAGGATTTTCACAGTTCTCTTTTTCATTATAATTCTCCTTTCAAGAGTTGTTTCTATGAATAGTAATCAGAGTGTGGTTTGGCTGGAAGCAGACGGCTTCTTCCTCCGTCTGGGACCTGCTCGTTCGAAGCTCCGTTCTGCTGCGTTTCTTGCAGGGCCTGGCGCACTCTCTCGGCATAGTCGCGCAACGCCGAAGCATCGGTCATAGATGGTCTGCGATTGACCGAGACCAGATGTCTTACAAAAGGACTATAGGGCATTTCAGGTAGTGTCTCCAGGTCAGGGAGCTGTTCCCTTGTGGCCCGGACATCTCCGGGGCGCCATTTTTTAAGTGCATGGTTGCTGGAAAAATTTGCAATCGAGATAATGAATACAGCCGCCGCCGCCGAGGCTACAAGACGCTTAACAGGAATCTGCCAGGGGAGTTCCAGTGAGGTTTGGTTCCACGCCTTTCTTGCTTCAGTGGTGATTCGCTCTTTGAGCAGGGGCGATGGTTCAGGTATGTGTGCTCTTCTCAAGAGATGTTCGAGCTTATCGTTCCCGGTATCTTTTTCGTTCATAATGAGAGATTCTCCAACAAAATTCGCAGCTTCTCCATGCCGTAACGGTATCGGCTCGCTACAGTGTTTTGAGACAGTCCCAAAAGCCTGGAGATTTCCAAAAACGTTTTCTGCCTATATATCTTAAGAACAATCACTTCTCGCTGTGGCTGCGGTAAATGAGCTAAGGCAATTTGCAACTGTTCAACCAGGTCGCTCAGTTCCTGGTTGTTTTCCGTTACCATTAGCCAAGATTCAGTTCTAACCTTAGCTATCTGCTCTCTTTTACGGCTACTAATCAGCCTGGAGGCTTCATTTCGAGCGATTCGATACACATAGGCATCCAGGCAGCGTGCCCTGGCCAAATCTATGACGCTTGCGAGCAATCCTGACAAAGACCGTCTGGAGCACATCTTCGGCATCGTGCCTCGAACAGAGCATGGCCTGGAGAAACGTGAGCAGATCGTTTGCATAACGATCCCACATTAATTCCACTGCCGCCGGACTATTCCGTCCCAGAGCCGCTCGCAGCATATTATCAGGCTGATTCTCGTCCAAAATGTTGTCCTGTATTCGATTCATTAGTAAAGACCGTTTGACGTTGCTGTTTTGTCTATTAATTAAAATTTTCTTTGTAAATTGTCCGCATACCGTACAAAAACTCGTCTGGCAACACCAGAACAAATAGTTAGATATCGGCTTTTCTACATTTTATGGAATTGAGGTTAAATTAGCATTGACAAACATTTATGACAGTTGGCCGGAGAATCGGATAAGTGCCAAAACACCCCCTAATTAGTTCCTGTTGCGGGCGGCTCATATTGGTCTTTTAGATGAAGGAGGAAGTGTCAAGTCGTTGAAAGTTATCTTGCGCAGGTATAGGTAGAACGTAGCGAAGTTTTATAAGGAGGATTATTATGTACGGAAGAACCCGATTTATATACTCAAACTGACCGGTTTTTACTGTCATGCTGAGCAAAAATAGCCTTTAGCCCTGAGCGAAGTCGAAGGGGAACATCTGGCCTATGAATGAGGATAATGTACACTTGTGCAGGAAGAGATTCTTCACCCTTCGGCTACGCTCAGGGCAAGCTTCTTTCGTTCAGAATGACAAATTGACTTATGTTATTATCAATAAAAGGTTTATAATTAATATTCAACCCAAACCGGTCAGTTTGAGTAATATAGAAACTCAGGGCACCAAGGTTTAAGCCTTGGTGCAAATAGTGAGCGCTTGATGTCTCCCTCTTGGCGCCTGCATAGCATGTTTTCCGGTTTCACTAATGCTGCTTGATTGGCCAGACGATAGTATTGGGCCCCTTCTTGAGGTCTGCGAGTGGGCCGGCGATTGGTCGCATATACTTCTTCCCGTTGATGTCGGCATTCACTTTGATAGGGTTGCCGTAACGGTCCTCAATGGTTTGCCCGACGGTCGGAAAGACACCGAGAAGCTCAGCATTGACCCGCGGCCCTTTCACACCGAACGGCGCGTCATTCATTGAAAACGTGATCGTGGTTCCGAAAGGATGAGCTTTGATGGTCAATCCCGTGACATAAGGGTCGGCCACGCTGTTCTTATCGCCGAAGGAGCTCCTCTTGGCCCCTTCCAGAAAGACGTTGTAATCCGATGCATAGCCGGGGGCTGTTTTTACTTGGTCGAGTCCCCGTCGGACAAAGATATTGTTAAACCACTTGTCATCCTGGGCGGTGCCGGATTTGCTTCCGGCCACTTTTGTCGTATGCGGCCTGTAATACGCGGAACGGCGTTTGGTGTCGGGCCTGTACTCGTACCCGCAATCGACAAACAGATTGTGCGCGAACACCGCAGCCTCGGAGTTACTTCTGGTTGGTTGTCCGATGAGGACGTTGTTATCGACAAGAATGGGGCCGTGGTTCATCTCCAGGAAAACGTTGGCGGCTTCGGTGTTGTAGATGACATTGCGGGTAATACGGATGCCTTGGTTGCCGAAGTCAATCCAGATCCCAAAAGCGCCCTGCTCCTGTCGGTAAACACCCCGAATCAGATTGCCGCTGATGACGGTATCCACGCTATTGTGAAACTTGATCCCGGCGGTTTCCCAACCGCCGAACTCCCTGCGATAGTTGGTATCTTCGATGAGATTGCCGGAGATGAGTGAGCGGGTGGCCCCTTTTTGACCGGCGATACCCGCTTGTCCGCACCGCCGGATAACGTTGTTGCGGATGATGTGGTCCCCATAGGCGTCGATATCGCTGTAATCAACGCCCGGCGCATGTCCCAAAATAATACCAACGCAGCGGGCGTTGGTAATCGTGCAATTCTCGATGATCCAGTGCTTCCCCATCCGCGGACCAACAGCGCCCATCTGCAACTCCAAATTCGGTGGCGCCCAGTTCGCGGCTGCGTGCATAAAGTTAAAGCCATCGACGGTGATGTATTTAAGGCCGGTAATTTCGGGCATGAAGAGGCTTTCGTGAACGTTAATCTCGGTCAGTTCCGTGTTGGGATTGGCCTTGCCGAAATTCGCCCAGATGGTCGTCACCTCCTCATCCACCCGGCCATGCCAGGTGTGCTCGGCCTCTGACGGCTCCTGTGCTACCTGCACAGGAGACGCAGGTACAGGTGCCAGCTCCTGTGCTGTCTTTTTTTCGTAGAAGGCCTCGCCATTGAGATAGACGTCGCCGCGATGATGCCACTTGCCGTAATTCAGCCAGCCACCGGAAAGCTTCAGCGCATAGGGATTGTATTCGTCGAAGAATGAGTTCGGTAGTTCAACTTTCCAAACGCCGTCGGCTTCGCGTGCCCAGGAGGTGATACGCTCGGAACCTTTGATGAAGACTTCCTCGCCGGGCGCTGCTCGATAGGTGATGCGTTTGCTATCATCGGTGCCACCACGGATGGGTTTGATCCATTCGCGATACGTTCCGGCGTGAACGGTGACGGTATCTCCGGGCTGCGCGACGGATGAGGCCTTGTTGATGGTGAGATATGGGCGAGCGTGACTCCCGGAAGCTGAATCGCTACCCGCTTTTGAGACATGTATTTCACGCGCGGAAATGCCTTCAGAACTAAAGATGACGCCGATGAATACCGCTAACAGTAGAGGCGATCTTCTCATGATAATGCTCCTTTTCCACTCATAACTGCTCAGCTATACTGCTGAACATAATTTCCAATAGAATACCAAGTCTGTCTTATAAATTCAAGTTTTCCAGTTGTTCCTCAATTGGAAATCGAAACGATTTTCCTGCATCCTATGCCGCCTTTAGCCCCGAGTTCCATTACGACCCTAACGAAGGGCTATACATCGCAGGCCGGTTCAGGGACGGTCGAGCGGCAGACCTCGTGGAGCTGGCAAAAGGCCCATTCCTTAATTTGTTAAGTCTAAAACACCTAAAGCCCATTCACTCCTGCCCCAAAGCAAGGGGGCCTATACCGAATCATTCGATATAAGCCCCGAATTGACGCAAATCTGTTATCGACGGAGCAATTTCAATTGCCGGCAAAAGCCCAGCTTGTGGCTGCGGTTCTGGTTCCGATCGCGGGCGATATATTCGAATGTCATCAAAGCACATTTTGCCTGGACCGCCGGGCATCGTCATAAACAGCACGTATGCGCATCGCATAGCTGCCGCCTGCTGCACCCATTATGGACTGGGGAAGAACGGAAACAGTTTTCGAATCTCTTGCTTTGACGGACGTCGGCCGTATTCACAGATTTCAAATGCCTCGGCATACTTGATATTCTTGGCTCGCTCCCGTCCATACCAATCGGTGAGCTGTTCGCGGAACCGGTCGGCGGTGCTCGCGAAGCGACGATCGAAGCGCTGACGAACCTCCTGCTCGCGGGCCTTTCGTTTGGCCGGGTCCTCCGGATACAAACGCTCCGATCCTCCACAGCCACCTTCCAATGTCTGCGACGCCAGGGCCAGAGCCGCTGCCAGTTTCTTGTCGGTCACGGAGTCGATGCCCACAACGATGTCCGCGGCGAACGGATTTGGTTTCTGGAAGCGATCCTGATAGTACAGGAACACGGGATTGTGTTTGAGGTAGGGTATGTCGGGACAGAAGAACGGCACCGTGACCATGTAACCCGCATCCTGGACCAGTAGCGCCACATAGCGATGGTCCGGATGGTAGTCGTTCGGACGATGGCACATGACAATGTCTGCACGCCACTCGCGAATCAGCCGCACAAGGGTTTTCCGATTTTCGAGTGTCGGCATAATCTCGCCATCGTGAATGTCAAGCACTTCGGTTTCGATGCCGAAGATCTCTGCGCAGCGCTCGACCTCGGCGGTGCGGCGCTGGGCCAGGGGGCCACCGGCCATACCCCAGTGACCTATATCCCCATTCGTACAGGAGACAAACTTGACGTGATGTCCCTGGGCTGCCCACATGGCCGCTACGCCCCCGGCACGAAACTCGTTGTCGTCCGGATGTGCGCCGAAGCAGATGACCCGCACCTTTCCATCGGTGGGATCCGGGGCGGACGCAGGCTTCGGCACGGCAGCGTCCAATGTCCCAGCCAGAAACAATAGTACGCCACCCAGGAGCAAGCTCCCTGCTAACCATCTTTCTTTTACAAATCTGTCATTCATAGCATGATCCTCCAATAATGGGTCCCTTCCCTGTGGGACCATCCGTTAAGGAACACGGCACGTGCTACACGCAGCACGATGCCGCCAAATCTGCATATTACTATTGATATGTACCAGTAGTCGGTGTCTTTGTTACATCGTCACGGAAGACCAAACAGAACGCCACTAACAAAACTATGGATATGACTGTGGTAATGGCCCAAATGGTATTCCAGCCATAGACCTTCTGAGTGACCCCATCTACGATAGTTTCGGTCATGTAGTGGGAGATCAGTTTGCCGTTAAAGAAGTTCCCTACAAGCATTCCTATGCCGTAACAGATTAGAACAATAAGTCCCTGGGCCTGTGCTCGAATCTCCTTAGGAGCTTTCTTGTCAACATAGACCTGGCCTCCGACAAAGAAGAATCCAAAGATAATCCCATGTACGAGGATCGCTACGAAATACAACCATGTATAATCAAACAAACCGCCGCTCAGAAAAGCCACAAAGCGCACTAATGTCGCAACGAGTCCAACTGTCAAGGTCCACTTGATACCTTTCCGTGCGATTGCGAGCGGCACCAGCAGCATAAAGAACATCTCAGCGAACTGGCCCCAGTTCATGGTAATCGTAATGAGCTCAAATCCCTTGTCCTGGAGAAACTCCGAGCAATAGGTCCAATAGATTGTAAAGGGAATCATCATAAGCATTGAGATGATACTGAACAATACAAAGTTAAAATCCTTAAAGAGAGTAAGTGCCCGCAAGCCGAACGCATCGATAATCGACGCTTCCTTCCCTTTGCCTGGTGGAGGAGTGTTAGGTAACGTCAGGTTGAAGATGGCCGTGACAAGAGCCATGCCCGCGCCGCATAAAAGTGGAGTCGCTGTCCCATCAATCTTCGTTCCATATATCTTAAAAGCCACAAGGCTGAACACGCCTGACGCAACCCATCCGATTGAGCCGAACACTCGAATCTGTGGGAACTTCTCCGATGGACTGTTGGTCATGGCTATCGCATTTGTTAAGCTCCAGGTGGGCATATAACAGAACATTGCTAACAATAACAGGACAAACAGGAGCATCGCATTGTCCTGTTTTGCTGCCAGGAAGAGCAGCACTGCACACAAGAGGTTAAGGACCGTCAGGACCTTCTGACTGGCAAAGTGACGGTCGGCAATCATACAGACGATGGGCGCCGCCAGACAGCCCAGCCCGACGGAGCTCAAGATAGTGGCCTTGTACAAGCCTTCTATGCCAATATTGACAAGATATGCCGCCAGTGGCTGCCACCATACAGCAAACATGATGTATTGCAGAAACATCATTATGCTCAGGCGAATCCGTATGCTCTTCGACATCCCATTCATTTCATAGCTCCCTTTTCAAAATTTCATCAGCTTTCGAGTTCATCGCATATTTTGCCAGGATTTTAGAAAGCGATTAAGATTAAATAGTCATAAGTCTAAATGGCATTCGCCACCACCGGAGACGCTATGCCCACCTGTCCCCCTCGAAAATCCTGTCCTCATGCACAATCGCGAGCTCTCATAAAACCTTGGAAATGGTATCATAATGAAGAAGAGTCCGCAAAGATAAATATCTACAAATGGCTCACCTCTACAAACCACAAGACCGGCATTCGGCTCAGGCCCTCTCTGCTGGACTACCGAGAATCTACGAAACCAACAGAAACAGCCCAATATCCTTAAATGCAACAACTAAGACGACACCAATGATGCAGAGCGTCTATGTGTTGATCCTGCGATGTGGCATATTGCAGGGGGTAAAAACCGCTGCTGCGGAGCTGATAAAACAGCTTCCACAATAGAAACCTTGGATAAATTTTTCTACACGGAGTTTTTGCAAGGTCTTTCAAACAAAGAGCTTACGTGTTTTTGTGCAATCTTATCGAAAAGGTGGGCATAATTCAGAAGGTTCCTCTTGACGGGAAGGAGGTTAATTTGGTATAAACGGAAGTAGTAAACCCCGCCCCTGCCGCAGGGGCTGGGTAAAGCTTGTGCCCGTATGAGTGGGGTGCAAATTGACTATTTTCTATTTTATAATGACTATTGAAAAAGAAATAAGAACTTGATAGTATAGACTTAACAATATTTCACAGAAAGAAAAAGTAGCAAAAAGAAAGAAGGTTACTACTATTATTTTATTGCTTATTTGATATAGCATACACTATGAGGAATTTGTATTTGTTAGCTTATGATGCACATAGATGGTTGTCAATCGGATTTGTATGTTGCAAGGCAGGTTAGAAGGAGTGATCGGGGTGTTGGAGCGAACGTTTCACCGGTTCAGATGGGTCATAACGGAAGTGACCGCCGCATTTGGGGCAGACGATGGCAGCCAATCCCCCAGGTTCGGCTGGTGGGAAAGAATCAACAACGATATCTTCGACCCAATCAATATGGTCACAAGAACGGCAGCGATACTTGAACCAATCGCTGGGCCCTGTCCATGGTTCGTCGGCTTGCTGTGGTTCCAACGGGCTCTGGTTCATCCGGCAGCTCCTCAAACAATGAGAACTCTTTAATGGTACCGTACTTGGGATGATAAATCAATTCCAACATCATGTTATCACCACATTTTGGACAAAGCAGCGGGTCTTTTCCGAAGCTTTCGAAGAAAAGCTGAGCGAAAGGCTTTGGCCCAAGAACTCGGTAGCCTCTGGGGTCATCGGGCCTCTGCGGAGGTATAATCTCTGCCAGGTATTCTCTCATCTTTTGGTAACGAACATTGCCGTGCAGTCCATAATATCGAATTCTCTGAAAGCCCTTTGGCAGGATGTGCTGTGCCATTCGTCCGATGAATTGGAGGGCAGGAAGGGTTTCATGCTTGATCTGTCCGGTTTTGTGATCACGATACCAGTAGCTGATGACCTTGCCGTCATAGCTTTCGATCCGTCGTACAGAGATAGGCCCATGCCCTGTCAATGTCTTTTTCAATGGCCGGATCGGATACATTTTCCCTCAACATTTTCAAGAGGTGGTACTGCCATTTTTTATGCATCATCTGGTAGGGGATATAAGAGATGCTTTTCCATTGCTCCAGTGGGTCAAGGCCTCCTGCGGTCATGAGGATATGGAGATGAGGGTTGTAATGGCCGGATCGTCCTGCGGTTTGCAGGACGATAATGTTGCCGATATCGAGCTTGACAGAAGCACAAGTGTTGAGAATGTCTTTGAGACAGGCATTGCCCGCTTGCATGAGCGGACTGAGCAGTGTGGGATCGCGAAAAAACCAGATTCGCAGGAACTCAGGCATGGTCAATACCACATGGCGATAAGTTACGCCAGGCAACAGTCGTCGAGCGATGAAGTCTGCCCAGCGGTCGGTATAAACCTTGGCACAGGAAAGGCAAAAGCAGGACTTGCAGGTGAAAGCAATTCGGCGTATTTCTCCACAGTAGCAGCATCTGTATTGAACAAAGCCCATCTTGTTAGGGTCGCCGCAGCCAAGCATTTTATTGACCGTCTCGTTGTAGTCCGGATTATCAAAGCGTGGACGGAACTGTTTAAATGCATCCCAATGGTCGTAAAAGATTCTTTTGAATGTGTTTTTATCGATGCCTTCCATGGCTGTTCTCTGCGAACAACCATAACCGAATTGGCAAAATAGGCGATGAAAGAATTAAAATGTTTTACGCTGAAAGATTAAAAAGTCCCCGGCGAAGCCGGGATAAGTTCATAGTATAGGAATTTGTATTTGTTAGCTTATGATGCACATAGGTGGTTGTCAATCGGTTTTGTATGTTGCAAAGCAGGTTAGAAGGAGTGATCGGGGTGCTGGAGCGAACGTTTCACCGGTTCAGATGGGTCGTAACGGAAGTGACCGCCGCATTGGGGGCAGACGATGGCGGCCAATCCCCCGGGTTCGGCTGGTGGAAAAGAATCAACAACGATATCTTCGACCCAATCCGTATGGTCACAAGAACGGCAGCGATACTTGAACCAATCGCTCGGCCCTGTCCATGGTTCGTCGGCGTGCTGTGGTTCCAGCGGGCTCTGGTTCATGGGGCAACCCCTCAAACAATGAGAACTCTTTAAGGGTACCGTACTTGGGATGATAAATCAATTCCAACATCATGTCATCCCCACATTTTGGACAAAGCAGCGGGTCTTTTCCAAAGCTTTCGAAGAAAAGTTGAGCGAAAGGTTTTGGCCCAAGAACGCGGCAGCCTCTGGGGTCATCGGGCTTTTCCGGAGGTATAATCTCTGCGAGGTATTCTCTGATCTTTTGGTAACGAACATTGCCATGAAGCCCGTAATAACGAATTCTCTGAAAGCCCTTTGGCAGGATGTGCTGTACCATTCGCCCGATGAATTGGAGGACGGGAAGGCTTTCATGCTCGATCTGTCCGGTTTTGTGATCCCGATACCAGTAGCTGACGGCCTTGCCGTCGTATCTTTCGATCCGTCGTACGGAGACAGGCGGCGATACAACATACTTTGCCAGGTATTGTGCCAGCCCCTTTCCGCCAGGGGGCACTTCTCCATCCTGGAGAAAAGCGACAAAGCCCTTGGGATAATCTCTCCAAGCCTCGTCGATGTCTTTTTCAATGGCCGGATCGAAGACATTTTCTCTCAACATTTTCAAAAGGTGATATTGCCATTTTTTGTGCATCAGATCATATGGGATGTAGGAGACGGATTTCCATTGGTTTCGCAGGTCCGGTCCGCCGCCGGTCAGAAGGATATGAAGATGCGGGTTGTAATGTCCGGAACGTCCTGCGGTTTGCAGGACGATAATGTTTCCGATGTCGAGTTTGACACCGGAGCAAGTGTTGAGAATGTCTTTGAGACAGGCATTGCCCGCTCGCATGAGTGGACTGAGCAGTGTGGGGTCGCGAAAAAACCAGATTCGGAGAAACTCAGGCATGGTCAATACCACATGGCGATAAGTTACGCCGGGCAGCAGTCGTCGCGCGACAAAGTCTGCCCAGCGGTCGGTATAAACCTTGGCACAGGAAAGACAAAAGCAGGACTTGCAGGTGAAAGCAATTCGGCGTATTTCTCCACAGGAGCAGCATCTGTATTGAACAAAGCCCATCTTGTCGGGATCGCCGCAGCCAAGCATTTTATTGACAGTCTCGTTGCAGTCCGGATTATCAAAGCGTGGACGGAACTGTT
>JBDRTM010000541.1:0-17324 GCA_043824065.1 Planctomycetota bacterium
ACTTAGAGCCAGCAGGCCTCGTAGCGCAGCGCAGACCCCGCACCAATTGAGCTTAGCTCATGACTAATTGGTGCTGGGCCAATAACAATTAACCAAATTAACCATATTAACTAAATTAACCAATGAACCATCACAACCATCGAGAATCGAGAATCCAGTATCGAGAATCCAGTATCGAGTATCGAGTATCGAGCCGCCACCTCTACATCTGTCGAGAACCCTCTACAAATCAGCTCCTTTTTATGCAAAACAAACCCAATTTCCAAAAGGCCATAATGAACGCAACCGTCTTTGTCACAATGGATTATGAAAATATAAGCGATTGGACACTTGGTCAAAACAAACCCAATTCAAACCCAATCAAACCCAATTCAAAAAGAGCCAAAATGAACGTAAACTTAACTTTAACAAAGGATTACAGAAAAAAAGATGATTTTTCAGTCCGAATAAACAAACCCAATTTCCGAAATGGCCAAAATGAACGCAAATATCTTTATCACAAAGGATTACAGAAAAAACGATGTTTTCGCAGCCCAAAAAACAAACCCAATTCAAACCCAATCTTGTCCGCCGTAGGCGGATTCCAAAAGGCCAAAATCCCTTGCCGGAAAATCTGGCCACACCCCCCAGGTTTAAGCGCCTTGATTTATAGTTTCAGATGTGGTATATATATTCTGAGGTTTTTAGTTCTGCCTCATAACAAATTGGAGAATCGCTATGAACAAACACACAGGTTTTACCCTAATAGAGCTTCTGGTCGTGATTGCTATCGTAGCGTTACTGATGGCGATATTGATGCCGGCGTTGCAGCGGGTCAAGAAGCAAGCCATGGCGGCGGCGTGCAAGGCCAATCTGCATGAATGGGCCCTCGTGTTCGCCACGTACACCGATGACAATGACGGGTTATTCATGGCTGGGTATGGTGGCGGGATTAACGGCACATGGGTCGGTGCTTTGCGGCCTTACTATCAGGAACCCAAAATCCGTATCTGTCCAACGGCTACAAAGCCTATGTCGGAAGGAGCCCGAGGTGCGTTCGCGGCGTGGGGCGTCTTTGGAACTGGATTAGCATCTGACCATCCAGAGTGGACCGGGCCGAAGGAGGAGGGCGACTACGGCAGCTATGGCATGAATGAGCTGGCGTACAACGCACCCCCTGGTGCATCCAGAGCAGAAGATTGCTGGCGAACCGTCAACGTCAAAGGGGCCGCCGAGATTCCCTTGTTATTCGACTGCATGTGGTACGATGTGTATCCGCGTGATACAGACCATCCTCCTGAGTACCCAGGTGATGTAGTAAAAACCGGAGGTGGAGGTGAGATGAAGCGTGTTTTCAGACTGGCCCCAATGGATGAGAAATTTCAAAGACTATTAGTGAAAAGAATAATCCCAGCAACGCTGGGGACGTCTTCCACATCTTCACATACTACTGCGTGACGCTTCTCAGATGTGGTTGTCTGCAATTGCACATTAATGAACTTTAATCCTCTGACATGACGGCAGTAGAATCCATACGCCGGGAGCACGCCAAACATCGTACTTTCCGGCAGTCAAATGACTGTTTAAATTTTGTGGCTTCTTTGCCGTCCAAAACGTGATTTCTTATCCGATTCACCGCACTAGAATCCGACGGGCAGTCGGCTTCCAGCCTTCTCCGGTACTTCTTTCGACGCATCTTCTTTAGTTCCGCCCCCCTCGAAACCCAATTTGATGTTGCTCAAAGATACATTTTCAATCGCATGTCTGGGCAGACCGGTGATAGAGCAGACGAATATTCCTTAGCGTTTAGCGTATAGCGTTTAGCGTTTAGGCTTTTACTATCCGCTGTACGCTCTACGCTATCCGCTGTACGCCCCTTCGACGAGAACATCACGGCAATTCTCCAGAAGGCTGCTGTTAAAAGGCAAAGGAACATTGATGCTACTGGAGGATTCCCATAATTGCAACCTCAAATCTGACCAGGAGCAGAAGCTTTTCCAGACCGGGGTGATGCGGACACGCACGCTTCTTATAGGCGTGGTGGATTTGCGACACCCGTGAATCCCGCCCGTCGTAAATGGGTATGTATTTATTCTGGCTAAACACATAGTAAGACGGGCGGGATGAAGCTCAGTTCCACAGATTTCACAGATTTTTAACAAAAGATTACACAGATTTATCTGTGGCAATCAGCTCCAATCTGCGTTAATCTGTGTTGCGACAACCTCTGTTTAGTTTATACGCTGCTGCCAAGTTATCGTTTATTATGAGGGAGTATGTGCTATGAGAAGTAAGCATAGAACACATTCGATTCTTGAGGTCGTTTTGTTGCTTTTTGCTTTGCTTGGCATTCCTACAGGAGATTTACCCGCCGTGGCGGGCGAGCTCGCCGGTGAGCAAAGCAAGTATCTCGATGCCGTACGCGAGTTTGCTGATAATGTCCTCAAGCATGGCACAGATGTCTATGGCCCCAAGCATACACCCTTGTTTGTCGATGGTCTGCACGCGAAATCCTTGGAGCCTGTTCGGTGGAAGGGCCGAGGCCGGACGTGGGTTCTATCGAACTTCGCCAGCCAGCAGCCGCTTCTGCGTACATTAGATGGGCTAACGGCCCTGACTGGCCAAAAAGAGTACCGTAAGGCTGCGGAGGACGCGACACGTTACGCGCTCAAGCATTTGCGTACACCAAACGGCATGCTCTACTGGGGCGGACACTTAGCCTGGGACCTGGAGCAGGAACGACCGGTTGGCCAGTATGCTGACGTCCATGAGTTGAAGAGCCACCAGCCATATTATCGCCTTATGTGGCGGGTGGATGCCCCGGCTACACGCCAATTGATGGAGATGATCTGGGCGACGCACATTCTTGACTGGTCACTTTTGGATTACAACCGCCATGCGAGCGTAAAGAAACGTCTTCGCCCACTGTGGGACCACGAATTCAAAGAGGATATTGAAGTACCTTTCCCTGCAGAAGGCGGCAATCTGTCGTTCGTCAACGTTACCCCGCCGCTCATGCACAGTGCCGTGTGTCTCGCCGTCCTTGACAAAAACACCGATGTGCTGACCTGGACCCGCCGCCTGCTCTATCGATGGCAGCAGGGCAGGCACCCGCATACCGGCTTATGTGGTGGACAACTGAGCTATCGTAAGCATGACCGAGCGCAAGATGCACTCGGACACGTCCACCCTAAAATCAACGAGGCGAAGATAGTCGCTTCCTATCATCAAGTGAGTCGCTACCATCACTTACCGTTGGCACAAATGCAGGCAGCTCTAACACTGATGGCCGCTGGAGGAAAGTACGCCGAGGTAGGACGCAAGTTCGTCGATTGGGCCTCGGAAGACCTTAAGGTCTATGCGGAACGCAGCTACGACCCGAACACAGGCCGGTTCGTCGCTTTAATGACCGACGGGACGCCTATCAAGTGGCGCCAGTCCCGCAAGGGCTATTACGTACCCGAGTCGTTCGCCCCTCGACCACCAGACAGCTTTCTTCTGTGGGGCTATGCTATGGCTTACCGGCTGACGGCCGACAAAGTGCACTGGCGGATGGTGCGAAATATCTGTCGGCAATTGGCTCTCGGTGACATAGGTCAGCCTGATGGTAGTGAGAGAGCACTACGCTTCGCGACCACTCACAATAATTGGCGAACGATATACGCATTGTTGGAACTCTACCGGGCAACCGATGACCGCGTATTGTTGAAACTCGGGTGCCGCATCGCCGACAACATTTTGACGATGCAGACGGAGACAGGTTTATTTCCGCGTCCCGGACGGCTATGGGCACGCACCGGTGATGAAATCCCACTGGCTCTCTTGCACCTTGCCGCAGCTATCAATGGCAAGAGCTCATTGCTGCCGCCAGCCATTTTTGACAGTCGTTTCTTTCATTGTGAATACCACGGCGAACTCGAGGAGCATCAGAAGAAACGTGACGACAAACGGACGTATGATGACCTCGTATTCTACGGTGGCTCCTGACGCAGCGAGCTGATGAGAGGTGAAATGTGACAAGGAGAATTTAAATGTATCTACGAAACTTGAATGCGGATATCCGCCACGGGCTGATTTCTGACAGGCGTGTCGAAGGTGTGAACCCGGTGATTTCAAAATGGATATTGGCAATATGTGTGATTTATAGCGTTTGCTTAATAGGCCTGAAGGCAAATGCTGATAATGTTAGCTTAGCAGGTCCTCTGAGGGTCAACCGAGACAATCCTCGTTACTTCACAGATGATAGTGGCCGAGCTGTCTATCTGACCGGCTCGCACACCTGGTCCAATCTGGTCGATATTGGCCCAAAAGACCCACCGCCTCGCTTCGACTTTACGGCTTACCTGGATTGGATGCAGCAGCTAAATCACAACTTTATCCGACTGTGGACCTGGGAGCCTGTAACGTGGAACACAAAAGCGAACAGGGAGAATAAGCTCCATACGTCCGCTCCACAGCCCTGGGCGAGAACCGGGCCGGGTATGGCCCTCGATGGCAAGCCGAAGTTCAATCTCAAGAAGTTCAACCCTGCCTACTTCGAACGATTACAGGGCCGTGTTTCAGCAGCCCGTGACCGCGGGATTTATGTTTCGGTAATGCTCTTTGAGGGCTGGGCAATGCAGTTCTCAGCCGGGGCCTGGGAAGGGCATCCCTTCCACAAGCAGAACAATGTAAACGATATTGATGGAGACCAAAACAAAGACGGAAAAGGACTGGAATTTCACACCTTGGCAGACCCAGCGGTCACCGCCCTGCAGGAGGCCTATGTCCGGAAGGTAATCGACACGGTCAATGATTTCGATAACGTGCTGTATGAGATCTCGAATGAGAACCACCCCCCATCAACAGAATGGCAATATCATATAATCCGCTACATCAAAAGCTACGAAAAAAGTAAACCTAAACAGCATCCTGTAGGGATGACGTTCCAATACCGCGACGGGAAGAACGAGAGCTTGTTCAACAGCCCTGCTGATTGGATTTCCCCAAATAGAGAGGGCGGCTACCGGGATAATCCGCCGGCTGCCGATGGCCGAAAAGTCATCCTGAACGATACCGACCATCTCTGGGGAATCGGAGGAAATCAAGCGTGGGTATGGAAGAGCTTTCTCAGGGGGCACCCGCCAACGGCGGGTTTTGAACAGAACCCAGCGTTGCTGGGTCCCATCTTTATGGACCCGTATGATGGTGTAGTTCTCGGAAAACAGTTTGACCCGAAATGGGACCCGATTCGTCGAAGCATGGGACATACACGAATGTATGCCGAAAGGATGAATCTGGCTGCGATGCAGCCGCGCGATGACCTGTCCTCGACAAAGTATTGTTTAGCGAAGCCCGGGGTGGAGTATCTGGTCTATAAGCCCGCAGCTGATGAATCCAGCCCCTCGGAGGGGCGGGATGAAGCTTCTATCACTGTGAAGCTAAAGGCCGGTAATACGCAGTATCCCTTTCGGGAATACAAATACGAGTGGTTTGACCCTAATCAAGGCAAGGTTGTATCGACAGGTACCATAAAAGCGAATGGTTCAGAGCAAGCGCTTCGGGTCCCTTTGAAAGGTGACGCTGTGGTTTATATTGCTCACTCACCGGAGGCCAAGGCCGCCGGTCGCCGACGCTCCAAAGCTTTGGCGACGGAGCGAGGAATGGCGTTTCCAGGAAAAGACTGGAAAGAGGCGACGCCTGAATCGCAAGGTATAGACTCGACCAGGCTTAATGCTGCTGTATCATATCTCAAGAACAATGTGGAACGGGCTTCCAGCCCGTTAAAACACGGCCAGGATGGCCGTGCCCACGATGGCGTCAAGGAGCTGCTCATTATACGCAACGGATATATGGTTATCGTTCGCCTGGGTCTGGACCAAACCGAGTTCAACATCACTGATAAGATATACGGCACTTTCTTACAAAAAATCGGCCAGGCAATCATGGACGTTACCTCTGAAGGTAGGATGTAAAAGTAGCTGGCCAGACTTCGACGAGTTCAGTCGAGTCGTAGCTTAATCGGAGAAAAAACGACAAAGTGTTTGATTAGAAGGGACTTTTTCGTTAGACTATAGAGTAAATAATCCAAAAAAGGTGGAAGCAAGGTTCGCAAAATGACAGAGATACAGCCAATTCTATTATCGGCAATCACTTGTAATAGAGTCATTTTTGACAAAATCTCTGGTATGCCGAGTATTATAGATATCGTTCAAACTATCAATGCTCAAAGATATCCGGCGAGACATCCGCAAATTGTCTTTTTTTGTGAGCTAACGAATGGGCATGGCACAACGAAGGCGAAAATAAGACTCGTTGATGCTCAGGAAGAGGAGAAATTTATATTTGAGAAAGAAGGAACAGTACGGTTTAAGGATGTTAAGCAAATCGTTACTTTAGCGATGGATTTGCACGGTATTGTCTTCCCGCACCCTGGAGAGTATCGTTTTCAGCTATTTACCGGTGGATATTTACTCGGGGAAAGACGAATTACCTGCCGGAAGATTAAACTCCCGCCGAAGGCCGGGGCTGATGAACGCAAAGAAGATTGAGAGTATAATTACAAACCTAATACATTGACAACGGTCGTTCCATAACTGGTCAGCAGAAAATACTATCTGAAAGCAATCTCTCCGGCAACGCCAAATGCTTATTCTGAATAAAAAGGATATTTCGGAGTTGCTTCAGATGCTTTTGAAGTATATAATATATTAACGTGCTGTTAAGACAAGGTTGCAGGATCAAACAGATGTGTCTGAAGGTCGGGAGTGTATTATGTCACGTAAAAAACATGCTATAAGGATTCACGCTCATAGAGTTATTGGTGGTTATAGCAATTATCGCGTTATTGCTTGCGATTCTCATGCCCGCTTTGAGCAGGGCCAAAGAACAGGCGCAAGCGACTCGGTGCCTGGCCAATCTCAAGCAGATCGGTGTGGCAATGCATTTATATGCAAATGATTACGACTATCAATTGCCACGGGCTGAGTTGCGGCCGGGTATTGCTATTTATACCGGTATAGATATGAGATGGCCGGTCCTGTTTATGCCTTATGTAGGTGGATTATCCGACAATGTAGAAAATTATTATGAACTCGATATATTTGATTGTCCGAGATACCCATTTAAAGAACAAACGGTCGATTATTGCACCAACGCCTTCGACCTAAAAGGCTCTTCCACGGAGTATTTCGGTTTTACCAAGCTGGATGATTTTCCCCGCCACGCGACCACGATTTATATGGCAGACTACGAATATATTCCGGATGCGGGTCATATTAAAATCATACTAAAGGACGATCCTCCGGATACCATGAAAGTTAAAATGCAGTCGCTGGATGCCTGGAATCCGAATCATCTGCCGTCAGCCCCGGACGGCTCGCGGCGGGTGGCGCGCGACCGTCATAATAAACGCGTGAACTGCCTGTTTATCGATGGTCACTCTGACGATAAGAATGCCCTTGATATCACCCCCTACGATTTCGGCCTGCCGGCGGAACATAGATTGCCTTAATTGAGATACCGGATTGTCGGACACTTTTCCAAGAAGGTCACGGGCAATTATAGCTGTCTCAAGTGGCCGGAAAAAATGGTTGAATTTCCTGACGGAATTTGGTAATAATAATTCTATTTATTGATTGCCGATTGCCTTAGATTGTCATTCCTGCGAAAGCAGGAATCCAGGCTCTCTCAGTTAGTATAATATGCAATCCTTTCGGCAATTTCTAACTGCAATTGGTTTAAGATAAGGAGTGTCGTATGTTCAAACATTTGAATATGCTATGGTGTGCTGTCTGCTTGATGTTGTTCACAGTCGTCTGGAGCCAGGTTTCATCAGCCGGGCAAATCAGTGGAGAGCTCAAGAAATGGCACAAGGTCACGCTAACATTCGATGGACCTGAAACGAGTGAAACGGCCAAACCCAATCCGTTCCTGTACTATCGTCTCAATGTCACCTTTACTAACCAAAACAGTGGAAACTACTATCTTGTCCCGGGTTATTTTGCAGCCGACGGTAATGCCGCCAACACTAGCGCCGGCAGCGGCAGCAAATGGCGCGTTCATTTCTCGCCCGGACAGGTCGGCACCTGGAAGTACAGCGTTTCATTCAGGAAGGGGCGGAACGTCGCAGTTAGTGATGAAAAAGCTGCCGGCGAAAGTGCGGGTTTTATGGATGGTCAGACCGGTTCTTTTGACATCGGACCCACCGACAAAACCGGCAGGGACTTTCGAGGAAAGGGCATGCTGCAATATGTCGGCAAGCATCATTTGCGTTTCACCGAAACCGGAGAGTATTTCCTCAAGTGCGGTGCGGACGCTCCCGAGAACTTCCTGGCTTATAAAGATTTCGACGGCGATTTTAAGACCGACGGCCGTAAAGATAACTTCATCAAGGATTGGGCCCCGCATATTAGAGACTTCAAGCAAGGCGATCCGACCTGGCAGAGCGGAAAGGGAAAAGGCATCATCGGGGCTGTCAACTACTTGGCATCAAAAGATATGAACGTCTTTTCTTTCCTCACTCTAAACATCGGCGGCGACGACCAAAACGTATTCCCCTATACCACCTACAACGAGCGGCTGCGAATGGATGTCTCAAGGCTCGATCAGTGGGAAATAATCTTCGAACATGCAGACAAGCTCGGCATGTACCTGCACTTCAAGACGCTGGAGACTGAGAATGAGCTGCTGCTGGACAAGGGCGACCTGGGCGTAGAACGAAAGCTCTACTACCGCGAGCTGATCGCGCGCTTCAGCCACCACCTGGCTTTGAATTGGAATCTCGGCGAAGAGATCAACGACGCCTCCACGGAGCAAAAGGCGGCCTGGGCGAACTACTTCTGGACACACGACCCTTATCAACACCACATCGTGATTCACAACGGCGCCGACCATTACGATCTGCTCGGCAGCGCATCGAAGCTGACCGGCTTCTCTCTGCAAACCAACCGGCCCGATTTTAGCCGGGTCCACAGCCAGACCAAGAACTACATCGACCGGTCCGCAGCCGCCGGCAAACCCTGGGTCGTCGCCTGCGACGAGCCAGGCGACGCAACCCACGCACTGATCACCGACGACGAAGATCCCACCCGTGACAACGCCCGTAAGAACGGCCTGTGGGGAAACATCATGGCCGGCGGAGCAGGCATCGAATGGTACTTCGGCTACAAGCATCCCCACAGCGACCTGACCTGCCAGGACTACCGCACTCGCGAAAAGATGTGGAGCCAGTGCGCGCTGGCCCTGGAGTTCTTCAAAAAATATGAAATCCCGTTCTGGGACATGAAGTGCGACGACGACCTGACCGCGAACACCGATGACTACTGCTTCTACAAGACCGGCCGGACGTATCTGGTTTACCTCAAGCATGGCGGAAAGGTCCAGCTCAACGTGGCCGCCGGCAATTTCACCTATGGCTGGTTCAACCCGCGTAACGGTGACGGCTTAGAAGCGCTGCTCAATGCAGGTAAGATAAAAGGGCCCAACAAGCTCAATGTTTCTGCTCCTGATGAGAATGACTGGGAAGCTGCTGAGTAGTGAGTAGTGAGTGGTGAGTGGCGAGCAGCAGCCAATTAACCAATTAACTACTCACCAATTAACCAATATTGAGCAGCATGAGCAAATACAGAATCGCTGTAATTCCCGGTGATGGTATTGGCCCGGAGATATTGCCCGCCGGTACCAAGGTTCTCGATGCCGCGGCTGAGAGATTTGGCTTTCGACTTAAGTACGAAGAGTTTCCTTACGGGGCCGGTTACTACAAACAGACCGGGACATTCATGCCGGAAGATGCCCTGCAAATCCTGCAGGAATTTGATGCAATCTACTTTGGGGCGGTCGGACTGCCGGATGTGGATGACACGCTTCCGGCCAGGCTGTTCACGTTCAAAATTCGGACCAGTTTTGACCAATATGTAAACTACCGTCCCACAAAGCTCTTACCTGGTATCGAGGGGCCGCTTCGCAACAAGACACCACGGGACATAGACTTTGTAGTCATCCGCGAAAACACCGAGGGAGAGTTTGTTCAGTCCGGCGGTTTTGTCCGGCCCGAGTTTGCCGAGGGCCTGGCAACGGACACGAGCATCTTTACTCGAAAAGGGATCGAGCGAATCGCCCATTATTCATTTCAATTGGCCCGGCGCCGTCGCAAGCAAGTTACGAACGTAACAAAGTCTAATACGTTGATTCACAGCCTGGCCTACTGGGACCGGATCGTCGAGCAAGTGAGCACCTCCTATCCGGATGTGGAATACCGGAAGATGTACGTTGACAATGCGTCGGCAAATTTTGTGCTCCATCCGGAGATGTTTGACGTCATTTTGACGACAAATTTTATCGGCGACATCCTAAGCGATCTCGGCGGTGCGATAATGGGAAGCCTCGGCCTGGGACCGAGTGGCAACATCAATCCCCAAAGAGCTTATCCTTCGATGTTCGAGCCGATTCACGGCTCGGCACCGGATATTGCCGGGCAAGGGATTGCCAATCCGATCGGAGCTATCTGGTCCGGGGCCATCATGCTTGAGCATTTGGGCGGCACCAAAGCAGCCGAGAGTATTGTTCGAGCGATTGAGATGACGGTTGGGCAGGGAGTGTTGCCTGCTGACTTGGGCGGGTCGGCAAAGACCGTGGAGATCGCCGATACTATTGTGAGAAATCTTAAATCTGACACGAAAGACGATGCCCCGAGTAATTGACTTAACATTGCCTCTTGCCTCCGGTGCGAGAGGGATTTGCATCGAGCCGGCCCATCGGCTCCAGACCGATGGCTGGAACGCGAGTACGCTTTGTCTTTATTCTCACTGTGGCACACATATCGACGCCCCTGTTCACTTTGGCGTAGGAACAGAAACGATCGACACGATTGCAGTGGAAAACTTGATGGGACCGGCCTGGGTAGCTGATGTACGTCCGATTGGGCCGCGTGCTCTGATCGGGCCACAGCACCTCGGAGCCATTTCTGAGCAGTTCAAGCCCGGCGAGAGTCTCTTAATCTGCACGGGCTGGAGTGAGTATTACGGCCAAGTGAAATATCGGGATGAGCTTCCGCGAATAAGTGCAGAACTGGCACAGTGGTGTGTGGAGAACAAAGTGCGGATGCTCGGCGTGGAGCCGCCTTCGGTCGCAGACGTCAACAATATCGAGGAGCTGACTACTACTCCGTCCACGCTAGATTGTCGGGTACAGTTTTCTCAGTTTTATTCGGGCATCGGCTGTAGTGAATTGCCAGTCTATGCCTATCTTGTTTTTATTTCTCAAACTCTCCCAAGCTGCAATAGCTGTTGTCAATTGTTCAATGCTTTCAAAGTAATCTTTCATGCACTGACGGCTAAGAATGCTCAATTCTATTTCAGCCATATTCAGCCAACTGCCATGTTTCGGCGTATAATGAATTTCCAGTTTTTCTGCCAACCGCCAAGCTTCCGCAGGCTCGAATGCCTCATATAGCGACGCTGTATTATGCGTGTTAAGGTTGTCCATGACCAACACGATTTTTTCTGCTTCAGGATAAAGTTCATCACACAAATGCCGGATAACTTCAGCAAAATCCTGCCGTGTTCGACGTTGACGAACTCGAACATATCGCTCGCCTTCCAGTGGAGCATTCATCATAAAAACGCTGGCGGTTCCACAACGCCGATATTCAGCATCAACACGCTTAGGTTTGCCCGGCTCAACAGCAATCGACTTACGAGTTTCAGCAACAAGCTGTTTCGATGCTTCGTCAAGACATACTAATGGCATTTTGCTGTTACGAGGCCTTAGATACACTTCTAAGACATCTTCCATCGCTGCGACAAACGTTGCATTTGCCTTTGGCGGTATGCACCAATACTTGTTTAAGTGAGGCTTAAGTTCGTTTTTTTTAGCGTATTGTGTACCGTGGACTTACTACACGAATCAACAATACCTAACGAGACCATCTCCTCGGCCAGCAGTCTAACCGTCCAGCGATTCCGACCATGGGGAGCAGGAGAACATGCTGTTGCAATCAAATGCGCCTCAGCAACGCCATCCAGTTTTTTTGCACGATATGAACCACGATTGCCATGATCCATTGCTGCTTCCAAACCGTGTTCAACCAGCCGCTTACGAAGACGCTCAACACTCTTGATCGTACAATCAAAGGCATTGGCAATGTCTGCGTCTTTCCAGGCTGGACTTTGTGGCCCTTGGTCGGCCTTAAGCAAAATACGGGCATGTTGCCGTTTGTATGCCGCCATACGTTCAGCTTTGATGATGTCCTTGAGTCCAGAGCGTTCTTCACTTGTCAACTCAACAATATATTTTTTCATGTTGGCCTCCTTGCAGAATTAAGGAATTAACTGTTATGTTAATCCTATCGGCAAAAAGACCTAACAGACTTTATTCCGCGGACAGAGTACTACAATACATCAGACTCTTTTCAAAGGCGGGGTAATTGTAGTGGAGGGATTAGCTAATCTGACATCGCTGTCAAAGTCAAAAGTAACATTTATTGCCCTTCCGTTGAAGGTCGCCTGTGGCGATGGCGCACCGGCAAGAGCCGTGGCTGTCGAGGAATATTGAGTTATCAGGACAGATTTTGTAGTATATTTAGGAAAGAGGCTCGCCGGCATAGCTGAGCAAGGATATATAGAGTTATATGGGAAATCCCAGATAGACACGGCCTGGAAAGGAGCTGAGTCATGAAACAAGACTACTTTCATCGCGTCGCCGCCCTGACCCCCACGAAGATGTGGATCAACAATGTCACGCCCAAGGAGGCCGATTGGGCCATTGCCGCGGGGGCCATGGGCTGTACCCAGAATCCCGCCTATACCTGGAAGATGTTGAATCACGAGGAGGGAAAGGAACACGCCCTGGCCCTGCTGGATGAGACCTTAAAGGAAAGCGACAACGACAACCAGGTCGAGTGTATTCTCCAGCGCAAGCTGGTCAAGGGGATCGCAGCCAAGTTCATGGCCGTGTATGAAAGGACCAACGGCGCACACGGGTATGTCAGTATCCAGGGGGACCCGATCCATGAGGAGGACCCTCAGGTGATCATCGATGAAGGGCGCAAGAACCGGGCGATGAGCCCGAATATTATGGTCAAGATTCCCGCGACCGAGGCGGGCCTCCAGGCCATGGGGGTCCTGATCGAGGAGAACACTCCCCTTAATGCCACGGAGGTCATGGGCCTGAGCCAGGTCATTGATGTGTGCCAGATGTATGACAAGATCACAGCCAGGACCAGGAGCAAGCCGATTATGTACTACTCTCTGATCACAGGCATCTATGATGAATGGCTCGGCAAAGAAGTAGCAAAGCAAGGTATCGATATCTCACCCGACATTCTCTACCAGGCCGGCATGGTCATCGCCAAGAAGGTGTACAAGTTCGTGCATGACCGTGGCTATCAGCTCGGCTTCATTGGCGGGGGCGTACGGGGACTCCAGCACTTCACCGAAATGGTGGGCGGTGATGTGTGCATCACCATGAACTGGCGGGGGCACGCGGACAAGCTGCTGGAGCTGGACCAGCCTGTGGTGTCCCGACTGTTCAATCCCGTACAGGAGCACGTCCTGGATGAGCTTCTGGCCAAGGTGCCCGCCTTTCGGCAGGCGTTTATGGAGGACGGGCTGCAGGTCAAGGACTATGAGGAATACGGGCCGGTCAGGTATTTCCGGGATTCCTTCATCGGTGCCTGGAAAAACACCCTGAAGCTAATCAAAGAGCGACGCGCAGCCTCAGGCTCATGAGGGTCGAGGTGTACCATACCAACTGTGGGAGTGTTTTATGCAGACATCGCGAAATGTTATGACTCGCCAGCGTTTTGTTCTTATTTCGATTCTCTTTTTCCACAGCGCCAACACCTACATGGATCGTGCGTGCATTGCCTCTGCTGCGGATTATATTATCAAGGATCTCTCCATCTCCAAAGAGATGCTGGGTCTGATTCTTGGTATTTTTGCGGTTGGGTACGCTTTGTTTCAGGTTCCCTCCGGATGGATTGCCGACCGTTTCGGCCCGCGCAAAGCCCTGACTATCGTGGTGTCTGTCTGGAGCATATTTACGGCCCTTACCGGCGCGGCTCGAAACGCCATACAAATGTTAGTGCTGCGGTTTTTATTTGGTGTGGGTGAAGCCGGGGCTTTTCCTGGTGCCACGCAGGCCTTTTTCCGCTGGCTGCCCGTCAAGGAACGCGGCATTGCACACGGCATCAATTTCTCAGGCAGTCGTTTAGGCGCTGCATTATCGCTCTTTTTAATGCCGTGGCTGATAAGTATCATTGGATGGCGCTGGACATTTGTGGTCAACGGACTGATTGGCATTATCTGGGCCACCGTTTGGCTTATCTGGTTTCGTGATAACCCTAAAGATAATCGCAAAATTAATCAGGCGGAATTAGACTATATTGAAGCCGGACGAGCCAGTGACTTTACTACAGCGATAAAAGCCTCTTTTGCTGAGGTTTTTACATCTCTGAACATGTCGCTGGCGATGCTGCAATACTTTGCCAGTAATGTAACTTTCTTTATTAGTTTAACGTGGCTGCCTTCGTATATAAGAAGCCAATGGCCTGATGACCCACACGCCATTTATTATTCGGCAGTTCCTCTGATTTTTGCCGCCTTCGCAAACTGGATTGCCGGTTCCATGGTGACCGGATTGTTTAAGAAGGGCTACCATGTGGGCTCGAGACGCATCACGGCAATTGTGGGCTTTTCCCTGGGGGTCGTCGGTTTGATTCTTGCAATACAAACCAGGAACTTGGATTTTCTGACCACAGAGAAGGCCCAGCTTTATTGGTTCGTCTTCTGCTTCGGCCTTGCGACATTTGGCGTGGATATGACGCTTAGCCCAAGCTGGGCCTTCTGTAATGATATTGGCGGCAGTAATTCCGGCGCTGTCTCAGGCTCGATGAATATGGTAGGCAATATCGGAGCGGCTTTAAGTGCCATTATGTTCCCGATCTTATTGAACGAAGAAACAGGAAGTGCCAATACCTTCTTTATGTTGGCTGCGGGACTTAATTTTGTTGCTATTGTGACCTGGTGCTTTATGAATCCGAATCGAACTTCAGATAAGAAGTTTTCTCCGGAAGCTACTCGAAATCGGTTTATTGCCATGCTTACGTCTTTGGTCTTGTTAACTCTCGGTACGGTGGGTTATAACATTTATAAATCAACTCGCAAGAAACCGGCGGCCACAGATGAAACCAGTCAAGTCGATGCTAACGATGTGGAAGATGGTAATAACATAACAACGGAAGAAGACAGATGATTGAGGAATACTGATGAGTTCTTTCAAAGCAGTAGCGGTGGGAGCGGGGTATTTCAGTCACTTTCAGTATGAGGCATGGCAGCGGATTCCGGAGGTCACTGTGACAGCCTTCTGCAACCGCAATGCGGAGCGGGCAAAGCCGATCAGGGAGAAGTACGGTATCGAGCGTCACTATGCGGATTACCGTGAGATGCTGGAGAAGGAAAAACCTGATTTTGTGGACATTATCACGCCGCCGCCGGCACATTTGGAAATGTGCAAAGTGGCGGCGGATTTGGGAATTCATGTGATTTGCCAGAAGCCGTTGGCCCCTACCTTCGATGAGGCAAAACAGATCGTGGAATACACAGGTCAGGCCGGGATTCGGTTTATGGTTCACGAGAACTGGCGTTTCCAGCCGTGGTATCGCCAAATCAGGAAGCTGCTCGATAGCGGTGCCGTAGGCGATAAGATTCACTCCCTGTATTTCCGCTCACGCATGGGCGATGGCTGGGGTCAGAATGCCTACCTTGATCGTCAGCCTTACTTCCGGGATTATCCGCGGCTGTTGGTTTATGAAAACGGCGTGCACTTTATCGATACCTATCGCTATCTCGGCGGTGAGGTCAAAGAGGTCTATGCCGTGCTAAAGAAGCTCAATCCGGTAATCGCCGGTGAAGATTTCGCCTGTCTCATTTTCCATTTCGAAAGCGGGGCCACGGGCATCTGGGACGCCAATCGGTACAATGAATGCAACTATGAAAACCCCCGCTACACGTTTGGTGAGCTTCTTCTCGATGCAAGCGGCGGATCCATCCGGCTCTATCTGGACGGTAGAATTACAATACATCCCCTCGGTGAAAAAGAGCGAATGCACGATTATCATCACGAAGATCGAGCATTTGCCGGAGACTGTTGCTATACGACACAGCGGCATTTCATTGACAGGATGCTCGATGGCAAGCCTTTCGAAACGAATGGACGCGAGTACCTTAAGACATTGGCGGTACAGGAAGCCGTATATGAGTCGGCATCGAAGAATGCCGCCGTAAGTATCGGTTAATAGACTATGCATTCTCAACGCTAATGGCTGTGCGAGCAGGGTGGCGGTTGCCCCGGCGTGTTTGCCTGACTGCCAGACGCTCGTTCTTGACCGCCCGGCTCATAAACCAAAGCAAACACACAGTGGGCAGTATTACAGCTATCGCAAGCAGTAATACTACCCACCGAAACTGGTTGTAACCAGCATTGATTGTACCTTTGTTTTTCACTTGCTATTTCTATCTGCCTTCGTTGTAGATCGATTTAATCTCGCCTTCACTCAGAGCATAGTTATAAATACGAACGTCATCGAGTTCCCCAGGGTAGTCTTCGTCATCTTTTCCTTCGACGCGCTCCCTGCCGCCAAACACCCACGGCTGATCATCTCCCGTCCATAATGGGAAAGGGCCAAAGTTGTTGGATACTTCCTTCGTACCGTCAATCCAAACCTCGTGGATACCGTTGTTATAAGTGACGGCACAGTGGTGCCACTTGCCATCGTTGATCTTGCTCCAATCGGACGTCGTGACATGCAGCGTCCTTGAACCATTCTGATTTGTAAACGCGGCAGCCTGAGCACCCCCGGCGTATGTCTGCAGCGGTGTGAAGTGGAACTCATGGCGAACGAGAGAATAAAGTGAATTGGCAGAGACGGTTGCCCTGACCCATGCTGATGCCGAAATAGCCGTAGCCGGGAACAGCTCAGGATTACCTGCAACAGTAGCGGGAACCTCGATGCGGTCGCCCTCGCCGTCAAAGCTAATTGCCTGGCCAATCTTGCCTGCCACATACGTCGGGTCGCCATTTTCGGTGCCGTTATTGCCATTGCCGGAGCTGTCGTTGGCGTTGCCGTCAAACTTCCACCAGCCTACCAGCTTGCCCACTGTGAAACTCCAAACATCCCCGGCTACAACAGTGCCATCGGCCCAGACCTCATCGACACGCCAGTAATACTTAGCGCCTTCTTTCATCGTCGGTAATTCGTCATAGCTGGCACTTTCCACTTCAGCTAATAGTGGCAGCTCGTCAACCTTAGTGCCGAAATAAACTTTGTGCGACTTGGCATTCGCCCCCGGCTTCCACTCCAGTTTTGA
>JBDRTM010000542.1:0-4588 GCA_043824065.1 Planctomycetota bacterium
TTTTGAACTCTTCCAATGATAACGGCGGTCTCTGGGCAGCGAGCATTACTTTGATCTGGTTAATCACTTCTTCTTCGCCAATTACTATGTTGGCCTCTTTTGCCTTTTCATCCAGCAGCCGTCCAATAATTATTCTATCGAGGGCTTGTTGTCTGAGCTGTTTTTCGTATGCCTGGGCAAAGGCGGGCGGAAGTTGTTTACCTTGTTGGGCAATTTTCTCAAGCTGCGGCTTGATGATTTCTTGTAGCTCGGCCTCGGTAACACCGAAGCCGTTCACAATTACAGCAACGCTGTCAGCGGGTTCTTCAGGGGCTTGGGGTTCAGCCAGCCCCTCCGAGGGGCGGGGTTCAGCTAACTTGACGTCGGCTTCGGCTTCAATTTTGGCGGGGGCCGCCTGAGGTTTATCGGCAGTGGCTTGCTCAGTAGACTTCTGTTTGCAACTCAAACCAGAAACAGCAAGGAATGCCATAACAAAGACTAAAACTCTCAATCTAAAAAAGAAACTTCTCATAATCTTGTCCTTTCGCGGTCTTAAAAAACAAAAAAAACCCCTTCACTAATATCATTATTTCGCCAAAAAGCGAAGGTGTCAAGGTATTTCCAAATTTAATCTGGGATTAAGAGCCTATCTGAAATAACCCTTTATCCTTTGTCATTCTGAGGCGAAGCCGAAGAATCTGGCCAACGAAGAGGAGATTCTTCACTTCGCTACGCTACGTTCAGACCTGTCCTTGAGCAAAGCGAAGGAATGACAGGCGAGAGTGAATAGTTATTCGGATAGGCTCTAAACCTTCGATTGACACTCAAGGCTACGGTCTGATTCAGACGCTTTCAGTCTCAGGATGGATCCAGGGTCGGCGGTACGGTCGTCGCAGCAGACGGTTCGCCTCGTCATCGCCCACGACCCGGCCTTTTTCAGGGTCCCAGGTAAGCGTCCGGCCGAGCTGACATGCGATGTTGGCCAGGATGCACGCGGTAGCGGTAATGTAACCCTGCTCAATATCAGATACAGGCTTACTGCGGGTCTCAACCGCCTCTAAGAAGTTCTTCCAGTGCCGCCTCAGTGCGGACGCCACGTGACGTTCCAGGTCCTTCTCGGTTTCATCTTCCGGAAATTGGTCATACTCGTAGAGCGCATCGCCATGGGCCGGTTTGCCCTTGCCGCGAGGAATGAAATCATACTTATGGACGTCGGCCTTGAGTGTTCCTTTCTCGCCATAGATGAAAGCAGCCCACGGATAGTCAGGGTCGGGCGCATTGCCCCAGGTGCGATGCGTCCACACCACGGGCAGGTCGTCGAAATCGAACGTGGCCGTCTGGGTGTCGGTGATGTTGGCCTTACTGTCCTTGTCCACTAAGATACCGCCGGACGAGCTAATGCGCTTTGGCCAACCCAAATCGAGCATCCAGCGTACCATGTCGAGCATGTGCACGCACATGTCACCGACGATACCGTTACTGTATTCCATAAAGGCCCGCCAGCGACGTGGATGCACCAATGAGTTATACGGCCGCATCGGGGCCGGCCCTGTCCACAAGTCATAATTGAGATGTTCGGGTGGGGCCGTATCAGGCGGGTTCCCCCGGGCCCGCATGTGATAGTAGCAGCAAATCTCGACATAGCCGACCTTACCGAGCCTGCCCTCTTTGATGACCCTGTCGCGAGCTTCGACCAGGTGCGGGGTACTGCGCCGCTGCATGTCCACCTGCACGACCCGCTTGTACTTTCGGGCTGCAGCAAGCATGGCCTGTCCCTCAACGACATCCACGCTGATAGGTTTCTCGACATAGACATCGGCCCCGGCCTTGACGGCGGCTATCATCGCCAGCGCATGCCAATGGTCGGGTGCGGCAATGTGCACGATATCGAGCTGCTCCCGTTTGAGCATCTCGCGGAAGTCGCCGTAGGTGCGCGGCTTTTTCTTCGATGACTGGCGGGCGGCCACCATCTCGGCAGCCTCGGCCAGCATCTTCCTGTCCACGTCACACAACGACACCACCTCGACCGGTGCGACCTGAAGCAGACGGAACAAAGCGCCCTTGCCGTACCAGCCGCAGCCAATCAACCCGACGCGTTTCGGCTTCTGGCCGGCGAATACGGGGGTGTAGTTACCGCTAACTGAAAAAGCCAGGCCCGCTGCACCGGCTTTAAGAAACTCACGACGATCCATAGTATTCCTCCCGAAAATAATCTAAAGACAAACCCAAAATCACATTGGATTATAATTGTCCTCAGAATGGCTTGCCAGTGCTTACTCGTATGGTCTCGAAGAGTCTGCCTGATACCAGCAGCTACTTAGAGCTTCTAATGCTCTGTTGAAAAGCCACAAAAACTGTCATTCTGAACGGAGCGCAGCGGAGTGAAGAATCTCTTTATGGCTCAAGAAATGAGATTCTTCGGCTTCGCCTCAGAATGACATTCCACTTTTTCAATATAGCATTAAAGACTCTTAATTCTTTCGTGTCGTCCGGCTTGCCCTGATGAGCGAAAACTTTCCTTCGCTTGCCTATTGCCGCTCCTCGACAGTCAAGCTCTTGGTAAGGTTCCCTACTCGCACCGTATGCGTTCCGGGTCGTGGTGCCGTCAGCCCGGCAAAAACGACCTCCTTCTTCTCGTTGCCTCGAAGCCACACCCAACGCTTGGTCGTCTGCTCAACGACAGTCACTTCGACCTTTGCCAGCCCTTCCTCACTACCATTTTCTACTGCCACGCTTACTGTGTACTTTCCACCCGTGACAAAGCGGCCCGAAACATCCTCCGGAGTAAGTCTTATATCCGTGCACCGTGGCTGCACAAGCGATACATCGGACTCTTGAGCTTGAATCTCCTCAACGTTATCCAGAACCATCAGGTTCACCGCACTGGCTGAACGCCGGAACTTGAAGCCGTCCAGGGTAAGCCGCCTCACGCCATTGCAGATGAGCACGGGCCGCAAGTCCTCTTTCTCGCAGCGCAGCCGGACATTGTCGAGCTGGAGATTGTCCACGTTCCGCGCATAGAAGCCCCAGGCCGGCAGCGGCCGGGCATCTACACCCGGTGATTTCACAATCTTGCGGGCCTGTGCCCGTGTGCCCCCGCCTTTGTATTCGATTGTAACATCCCGGAAGACGACGTTCGTGAAAGCCGTTTCCGCCCAGCTTTCGACCGAAGACGCAGCCCGATACACGCCAGTGGCCGTCACCCGGTTGACGACGATGTTCCCGGCGGTGTTGCCGGGTTTCAGCGAGAAGTGAAACGGCGCCGCCACGTTGTGCATGGTGATATCGGATATCAGTACATCATCGAGGCTGCCTTGGGTGGCGTCCCAGGCGCCGGGTTGCAGGTTGAGGCCGGCAAGCATATTGTGGCGCTTCGACGTGCGGTGGGGATGGATGCCGGGACCATAGAAGAGGCAGTCGTGAATAATCAGGTGCTTGGCCGGGCCGATGAGCCGGATACCATTGCATGAGGAGTTCACAATGCAATCGGAAATCAGGGTATTCTCCCAATAACGACCTGCAATCGAGTCATCCCCGGTGAAGAGCTGGCAGCCCACGATGCTCACGTCCCGGCAGGGGCGGTCCGGTGCACCGCGGAAATGCACGCCATCCCAGCCGCCCGTGAATTTGACATTGCGAATGTCCACCTGGTCGCTGATTTGGAAGAGAATGGCGTAGTTGGCCGAGTCCACGAAAGAAACGTCGCGTACCGTAACTTTGCGGCAATTGATGAATACGAACGTATGCGGCCCGCGCATCCGTTCCTCGCCGGTGGGGTCGAAGACTTTGTTGCCGTCAATCACGCCCTGTCCGGCAATCGCGATATCTTCCAGCCCATCGCCGAGTATCAACGCCCTGTGCCACTTGCCCCATCTGGCTTCCGGCATGAAGCCCGGGGGTATGGGATACTGGTATTGGTCGAGATTCGTGGTCCCGACCAGCGTGGCGCCGGCTTCGAGAAGGAGCGTTACGTGACTCTTGAGGTGCAAGGTGCCCGAGAGGTATCTACCGGGCGGGAACAGGACCTGGCCGCCTCCGGCCGACGCACACGCCTCAATTGCCTTGTTTATCGCCATAGTATCGAGCGTCGCGCCGTCCCCTACAGTCCCAAAGTCTCGAATGCTGAACACGCCGGGCTTGGCAGCGATAGCCGGTTGAGCAGTGGCCATCAAACCCACCATAACAAGCACTGGCCGAATAACTTCTGAGACGCCATCACGGGACCAATAGATACGATTCCGGTGCATTATCAGCTAACCTCCTACGGTTGAACTATTAATTATTAGAACAAAAAACACTATGGATGTCAAGAAGAGATATAGCAAAGGGAGAAAAATAGGTTTGACGGTGGTTTAAAGCAATATTATACTCGCGGAATAAGTGAACTAACTCGTGCCATAGGTAAGTTTGGAGTGCCTAAAGTGCAGTTTTCGATTAAGGTTGTCGATGCTCGTATCGATGCTCGTCATAGAAGCTTGACCCGCCAACGGCGGGTTTCAATCGGAACCCAGCGTTGCTGGGTCGCTTTTCCTCGAGCATCCAACGTCGAGCTTCCAGTCCGATACCAGCTTCGACACCGACAAACAAGCTTCTACAACTGGGCAACTTT
>JBDRTM010000543.1:0-6665 GCA_043824065.1 Planctomycetota bacterium
CCGAGCCGAATAGTCCATGGACAGGCAAAGTCTGGAGCTTTACCATGCCACCCAAGACCGCCTATTTACCCGAACCGGCGGATGGCACTGAGCTTGTTGACCTGGATGTGAGGCTTAGCTGGACGCCAGGCTTCGGTTCGAAATTGCACTATGTTTACTTCGGTGATAATTTTGACGATGTCAACAACGCCGCGGGTGGCCTCCCTCAGGGAACTACAACCTATACTCCCGGCACACTTACAATGGCTAAGACTTACTACTGGCGGGTCGATGAGTTTGATGTTATCGGCACGTATAAAGGCAACGTTTGGAGCTTTACTACTGAGGGTGCCGTCGAAAGTCTGGACCCGTCGAACGGCTCTGTGGACGTAAAACAGACACAGATTCTTAAGTGGTCGCCGAGTGTTTTTGCAGCTTCGCATCAGATATACTTCGGCACAGATAAAGGCACCGTACGCAATGCTGATGCCGGCTCACCGGAATATAAAGGCACCAGCGACCTTGGCTCTGAGACCTATGACCCCGGGAAGCTTGAGTGGGATACCACCTACTATTGGCGTATTGATGAGGTCAATAACGCCAATACCGACAGTCCGTGGACAGGCAATGTCTGGAGCTTCACGACCGCCAACTTCCTTATCGTGGACGATTTCGAGTCCTACAACGACATTGACCCCCCTGACCCAGAGAGCAACAGGATATTTGAAGCGTGGCCGGACGGTTATGAAATCCCGACAAATGGAGCTCTCGTTGGTAATGAGTTTCCTCCTTATGCCGAGCAAACTATCGTTCACGGAGGCAGCCAGTCGATGCCGCTTTACTACGACAACAGTGTTGGGTACTCTGAGGCAACTTTGACGTTGACTTACCCGCGTGACTGGACCGAGAAAGGCGTCGACACGCTGACGATTTGGTTCAGGGGCAGTGCAACTAACGCCGCTGAGACGTTATATGTTGCTCTCAATGGCAGCGCGGTGGTCTCTCATGATAATCCTGATGCAGCACAGACAGGCAGTTGGAAAGAATGGAGTATCCCACTGCAAGCGTTTGCCGACCAGGGCGTGAACCTTGCCAATGTAAATACGATTGCTCTTGGTCTTGGTAACAGGAACAATCCGCAGGCCGGCGGTTCAGGTACGATGTACTTTGACGATATCCGGCTGTATCCTCCACCGGAGACAGCACCATAAGCTGGGATTTAGGTGGCAATTGAGATTGCGTGTTTGATATAGCAGATTTGTATTAACTCGGGGCTTATACCGATTCGGTATAGGCCCCTTTTTTTGTTGGTAATTGGTAAGTGGTGGAGACAGATGACAGGAGACAGATGGCAAAAGACAGATAACATAAGACAGAATCATGAGTATGCGTTTTCATAAATGGCAATAACGTCGTCCAATGTTAACTTGACCGGCGTTATATCGTAAAGACTGCCCATGGTATAAAAGGAGTTTTCAGCAAAAGTTCTCAACCGGCTTTGTTCAATCCCAAAATCGGAGAGTTTTTCTTCAAAGCCTATATTATTAATAAGCTTTTTCAATCCGGTGATAAATGCCATAGATCTATCCTTCTCCGGGATGCCGTCAAGATTTTCTCCCATTGCCTCGGCAAGGTCGGGGAAGCGTGCGGGATTTCTTTCGGCTAAACAGGTGAAGTAGGAGACCGAAAGTATCGTAAGACCGCAGCCGTGAGCAACGTTAGGGTAATATGCACTGACGGGATGTTCCATAGAATGAAGAGATATACAACGAGACAGTGACTCGCATATTCCCGCTTCGGTATTGGCCCAGGCCAGTTTAGCTCTTGCCTGGATATTCGTGCCGTCTTTTACGGCGACGGGCAGGTATTCTGTAATAAGGCTGATTGCCTCCAACGCCAAATGGTCGCTCGCCGGCTGATTTAGCGTTGCGAGATAAGATTCAACCGAGTGAAAGAACGCATCCATACCGGTGTAAGCGGTTGTTTTCGGAGGAACGCTTACCATTAACTCGGGGTCCACTATCGAGAGCCTTGGAAAGGTCGAATCGTTTCCCCAGCCGATTTTTTCGTTTGTGTCGCTTTTGGTTATCACCGTCCAGGGGTCGGCTTCGGTCCCTGTCCCGGCGGTTGTGGTTATGGCTACGATAGGTAGAGCACTATTAGGAGGTGTTTTTCGGCCCCCGCTTCCCCTGTTTATATAATCCCAATACTTGCCCGGATTAACTGCCATAACCGCTATGCTCTTTGACGAGTCAAGAGTACTGCCGCCACCAAGACCAACTACAAAATCACAGCCGTTCTCTTTGGCGACGGATGCCCCTTCTTCAACATGCTCTGAAACAGGGTTGGGCTGAATTTTGTCGTACACAACCGCCTCAACTCCATTTTCCTTAAGGTACTTGAGGACCCTGTCAAGATAACCATATTTTCTCATGGCTCCGGAGGCGCCGATTACAACAAGAGCTTTCTTTCCGGGAAGATAGGGGGTGGTTTTAAGCTCGCTCAGCTTACCGCAGCCGAAGATAATTCTTGTTGGCATATAATAGGAAAAATCCAGGTTCATTTCTGCTCCCTTAACAATTTGCTCTGCTGAAAGTCTTGTACTAACTTGAAAAAACACCCTTTAGCCGAATTGACGGTTTAGAATTTATTCGCAAAGATTTCTATTGGAGCAAAGGTGGTGGTACGGCCTGCCCATCTTTTTGTGCGATCTGCTGGGCTTGCCCGTAAGTTCCATAGAAAGGGGCATTGGCATCGAGCCAAATATAGAGCCGACGACGAGCCTCTTTCGATAAGTGAACATGCTTTGTGTGTATGGAGTCTTTGAGCACCTTCAGCAGAGGACTGTGGTCGGCACCAATACGTCCGGGTCTGGTAACAATCTCTGTAATTGTGCTGGGGCCCCATTCATACCATCGGACATACGGTTTGAGACCCTCATAGGATTTGCTAAAGGTCCCGGAAGATTCGCATGTCAACACCAATCGGCTCTTCAAATCACCGGCTTTGCCATCGTGACAATGTACACAATATTTGTTGAGGACGGGCTGGACAAGTCTGGGATAGCTGAAGGGACGAGTTCCATCCGGGCCGGGTTGAATCTTTGATGGTGGTCGCTGTAGAGCCAGAAGACTTTGCTGGTTGGTTGGGGTTGTGCCGCGTGGTTCATGACAGCCGATGCAGCTGCGGCGCTCACCGGGCTGCAGATAGGTGATGCTGCGCATGCTTTGAACAGCCCGGCCTGCCTGGTCAACAGCCTGGAAATACAGCGGTTTACGGGCAGGGGCGCGGAAAAATGCCGAGCCGTCAGACTCTACGGGAACCGTACCAAGCATCATACGGGCGCTTTCTGCGTTTGCATAGCCGAGGCGCGGCTTATTGGCGATATGCGGGGGTGTTTTTGGGAGCACCTGGAAGATTCGGAGCCGGCGGATTTCTCGAGAGGCCGGTAGGGGAAAGAGACTCTGCCGGACGTCCGTGAGCACAAATTCGCCTTCGTCGCCGAGATTTTTATCGAGCGTTGAGGGAATCTCCGGTGGAACCGAACGCCGGGCAAAGGGAACCGGGTACATACAGGAGATGTCAGGGTCGCGGTAAAGCAGCTCCAGGTTGCCGAAGTGGTCGAAGTAATAGAGTGCTGTGTATGTGTCCCGTTTGATATCAGGCCCCATCCCCGGAAGAGGGTCGAAGGAAAAGGCAAGCAGAAAATAGTTCTCCGAAAGCGGCCAGGGGCTGTGGCAATAGCTGCCCGGCCAGCCGGGGGCCTCAGGAAAACATATCTCCGGTGTCAGGACCTCAATCGCCTCGAATCGGTCTTGACCAGTCAGGGAGTCCAGCTTCTGACGGTCAGGATTGAAGATGACTAACGAGCCGCCTACATTGGCGTGATGAGCGCCCGCAATAAAAACGATGCGGTTCGAGCCTGGTACGCCGCGCGGCTGAAAGCAGGCATTTATACGCTGGGTATAGTTGCCAAAAAGGATGCTCGGATTAGTGCCATCCGGATTGCTGACCCAAAGTCCGTGGAAGTGCGCTGCTGAGCGATCAACGTAGTCCCACCGAGAATATACGATTCGCCCGTCGGCGAGCACGGAGGGATGCCATTCGTTTGTTTCGTGGAACGAGAGCGTTTGTATCGCGTGTCCCCGGGCGTCCATACGATGTAGCGTATAGCTCGGCAGCGGCTCCCAGGGGTTATGGCATCGGCCGAAACCTCCACGACGAGCTGACATAAAGGCGATGTCGCCATTAGGCAGCGGACAGGGATCGAAGTCATCATTGGGCCCATTAGTGAGCTGACGGAGATTTGCTCCGTTGGCGTCCATAGCGTAGATATGAAAACACCGCCGTTCGGGCGAGTAATATTCCGGCTTGTTCGGCGCCCGCTCAGCAAAGGCGAAGTAAATCGTTCGGGCATCGTAAGACAACGCGAGAGTTGTATAATTTCCGCGCGGCAGGCGACCGTTGATAAGGTCACGCACCTTCAAAGACCGGCCGGGATTTTCGAGCACATATACTCCTCCGCCTGCGATGTCCCCATAATCGTAGAAGTACCCAAGATATTCATGGAGCATCTGGCAGATGAAGCGTCGCCGCTTCATAAAAACAATGGGCTTTGAGGCGATAAGGGGATTTTTCAGCGCCAAATTACGTGCGGTAGAACGAACCTGTCGATACAAAGCGAGTCGGGCCCACTTATCTAATGAATCCACCGTATTTACCTGACTTCGCAGTCGCTCAAGGGTAACCGCCTGGGAAGTGATATCCGGCCCTGCGGGCATTTTGCGAAGGTCGTTGAGAAGCTCTTGGGCACACTTATATGCATCACGCACGGCGGCGGGTCCGTCAAGCGTCCGGTTTCTCCTGCGCTCTTGAGCAGCCCAGTCAGCCTCGACCATTGCCCGCAGTGCTTTTGCGCTGGTGGTGTTATCCTGAGCTTTTGCGGCTCGACTGAGCTCGCCGAAGTCAAAGAGGCTTTGTAGAAACAGCCCTGTTAAGACTAAGATGACCCAATATCTGCGTAGATTCATAATGGTCATAATACTCGAATTTGCTGCCTAATCCCAGATTATTCTGTGGGCGTAACCGTCCAAAAGATTTTCCTTGACGGGCAAGCAGCTTCTTTGATATAGTGGTATTAGTGAAGTTCGTGCCTGTACAGTCGGGCATCTTTGGCTTTGAAGCCCATCCAGCAGGCGCAATTCCAGTAATTTTACGAACAGAGGAGGACGCGTATGATACGAGGTATCGAGTTGTAATATCAATTTCATGCTTCGCAAGTGAGTTTTTTCACATTTCAATTAACAATATAGCGGTTTTCTGAAGGAAGGAGGTAGTAACAAGCCGTAAGGTATTTTCTGATTTCAATATGTAATTTTCACATAAATAGTGTCTTGATGCTTAGCGAAAATAACGAGTGATTTGGTGTGTGGCCAAATCAGGCTTATCTTTACTTCTAATACAGGAGAATTATTATGTGTAAGAAATTGATTTATCTGGTTTCTTTTATTCTTGTCCTGAGCGCGGCAAGCAGTGTGTGCGCTGATCTGGTGGGCCACTGGAAGCTCGACGATGGGTCGGGCACAGTCGCTGCCGATTCGAGCGGCAATGGCAACGATGGGACCATCGTGAACAATCCCACATGGATTGCCGGCGTCGGGGGGACAGCCCTGGAGTTCCATGGCTTGGGCGTCCCCGGTGGCGGCGGGGACTACATCGATTGCGGCAATGACGCCAGCCTGGACATCACCGGTCCGACCTCCATAGCCCTCTGGATAAGACCTGACGCCGATGACCCGGAGGGGCAGGCCACAACGACGGCGCCGATGGCCAAGGCGATGGCTGGGATGAGTCCCAGTTGGAGCTATCAGGTTCGATATGGGTGGGGCCAAGGCGCTCCTCAGCCCAACATGGCGTTTACGTTCAATACGTCGCCCAGGGCCTGGGCCTTCGTCGGCAAAAGCCTGGAGCGCTTCGAGTGGTGCCATATCGCGTGCTCGTATGACGGCACGACGCTGAAATGCTATCTCAACGGAGAGGAGACCGACTCGACCCCAATGGGCGCAATTACCAGCAGCAGTACCCCTGTGCTCATCGGCTCGGACGGGTGGGGCTGTGACTGGATTGGCGCAATCGACGATGTCAGGATTTACGACCATGCCTTGTCGGTGCCCGAAATAATGGGCGCGATGGAAGGTGAGGTATGGCCTTACGCCTTGGCCCCCAAGCCGGAGGATGGTGCCCTCAATCCGGAAACATGGGTGAACCTTAGCTGGTTACCGGGAGGTCTCGCGGTCTCACACGATGTTTACTTAGGCGATAATTTTGACAATGTCAACGCCGGCGCCGAAGGCACATTCGTCGGTAACCAGGCCGGGACGTTTATTGTTGTCGGCTTTCCCGGATTTCCTTATCCGGATGGCCTTGTCCCGGGCACAACTTACTACTGGCGGATTGATGAGGTCAATGACACCGAGCCGAATAGCCCATGGAAAGGCGATGTCTGGAGCTTTAGTATTCCGCCCAAGACCGCATACTATCCCGACCCGGCTGAAGGTGCCGAGCTGGTGGCCCCGGATGTGCAGCTTAGCTGGACAGGAGGTTTCGGTTCAAAATTGCACACCGTATATTTCGGCGACAATTTTGACGATGTGAACAATGCCGCTGGTGGACTCCCACAGGGAACT
>JBDRTM010000544.1:0-9178 GCA_043824065.1 Planctomycetota bacterium
TGCCACGGCCCTTCGGGCCTCGCAATGACAACTCCTCAAATTATATGCGACAGAGCACTAGGTATCGAATCTAAGTATCGAAGATCGTCGAGCTTCGAGCTTCTTGCTTCCAGTCTCGATACGAGCATCGACACCATCAAACGAGAACCTCACCCATATTTATGCGGACATAAAGCCTTCATTGATAATTGTCTGCCTGACTCGTTCCCTAACTTCATCGGTAAGACCTTGCAGGGGATGCCTCGGCTGACCTCCTTTGAACCCGGCTATATCCATAGCGGCCTTGACGCCCGCTACACCCCAGGGGCCTGAAATAGTCTGATTGAGCCGGGCAAGTCTGAAGGAAAGCTCTTTGGCATCATCGTATTTGCCTTGCGTAACTAATCGATATATATCACAGCATGGGCCAGGCAGAGCATTAGCAAGTGACAACACACCACCGGCGGCTCCTAAATGAAGTGAGGGATAAAAGAAATTGGCAGAGCCGGCGAGAACATTGAAGTCTTCGGCTGGGTCAAGGCAAGCGAGGAGTTTGGCCGGCCCTGCTGCTGAAGAATCTTTCATGCCCACAATATTAGGATGCCCTGAGAGTTCGAGAACGTTCTGCAGCGGTATTTCCATTCCACCTGTAAAGCCGGGTGCGTTGTAGAGTAATACGGGAATATCAATCGAATCGGCTATTCGCTCATAGTAACACTGTAGAGCAGCGCCATCGATCTGTCTGGCGAAATAGCTCGGAGTGAGGATACTTACGTAGTCAAAACCCATCTCTAAAGCCAATTTTGATCTCTCAATCGTTTGCCTTGTGGATTCACAGCCGGCTCCGGCTAAAACAACTTTGTTGCCTTTTTCTTCCGCGAAAACCTCGAGAATCCGATTCTGCTCTTTGTCGCTCAGACTCTTGAATTCCCCGTTCGAACCGAGTGCGAGATAGCCGGCGAGATTGGTCTCGTTGAGTTTTCGCAGGTTGAACCTCAAGTCATCGAGCGCAAGCTCATCGGAATGAAACGGCGTCACTACCGGAGCGAAGACCCCAGAAAGCTTCCTCTCGTTTTGTCCCATAGTCCTATCCTTATTAACAAGATTAACAAGACTTTTGCAAAACTTCAGTTATCAAAAAAGGAACACGCTTCTCAGAAGTCCGCCCCAGGCGGATATCCGCATCACAGTATAATAATCTTGTATCACTTCGACAATGCTTCTTTGCCGGCTTTTAATGTTTCGACGATTGCATCGACGTCAAACACACAGCCGCCCCGGGTGCCTCCGCCAATCTCCTGCATGGCAGCCCACAAGCGTGTGTCATCCGGAAGACTTGGATGAGGAGCCAGGTCAGGCCGCAATGGGCGTTCGGCCAATATTCGTGTGCCGAGCTCCGCACTTCTCTTGTCCGGTGGAGAGTCGGCGTCTCCAATTAAATCAATACTTCCTTCCATATTATTACAGTCAATGATAATTTGAATGAGGTCACCGTCTAAAACCTTTCCAATCGGCCCACCTGCCAATGCTTCCGGCGCTATGTGTCCGATACAAGCGCCGGTACTAACGCCGCTGAACCGCCCATCGGTAATGACCGCAACGTCCTTTCCCCAGGAAAGATGCTTCAGCGCACCAGTCACTTCCAGTATTTCCTCCATCCCGCTTCCCATTGGGCCTGCACAAATAAGCACAATGATATCGCCTGGCTTCACCCCGTTAGTCCTAAGGACTCCTTTCGGAGAAATATTGCCTTTTTCCTGGTTATTCAGAGTTCTCAAATTTCTAACCGGGTCAATAGCTCCTGCTTTTATGGCCTGGATAGCGCTGCGCTCTGAGATGAACACACGGGCAGGGCCAACCTTGTGATACAAACCGTTAGCCCGCCTGAGGCGGGGGTCGATAGCGGTACTCTTAATGACCGAACCTTCCGGGGCAAGGTTACCCTGGGGCAGTGTCATGGTGCTTTTCAGGCCGCGTTCACGGGCTCTCTCGGGACTCATTATCACTTCACCCGGCTCGATACCGTCTTTTTGATAAAGCAGCTCCCGCAGCCGCTTTCGGCGTTCCGACTCTTCCCACCAGTCGAGGATTTTGCCTAAAGGTTCACAAGACACCGTCCGGCAATCCAGGTCTAAAAGGTCCAGAAGCCGCAATTGCAGCATAACTTCAGGTACGCCGCCGGCCAGAAAGACGCGTACGGTCGGATGTCCTACCGGCCCATTGGGCAAAACGTCAACAAGCCGCGGCACCTCTCGAGTGACCTTCTTCCAGTCTTCGAGAACCGGTCGTTTCAATCCTGCTGCGTATGCAATTGCAGGAATATGTAATAACAGATTGGTCGAACCACCGAAAGCCGCATAAACAACCATCGCGTTACGCACCGCTGCGTCGGTTAGAATATCTTTCATAGTCAAGCCGCTTTTGTACATCCGTACGAGCGCTTTGGCTGAACGATGCGCCATGTCCAGCCATATTGCCTGGCCGGAAGGCGCAAGTGCAGAATGCGGCAGGCTCATGCCCAAAGCCTCGGCGACAACCTGAGATGTTGCCGCTGTTCCAAGAAACTGACAGCCGCCGCCCGCACTCGCACAGGTACGGCAGGTCATCTGCCTGGCGTATTCCAGCGTCACCTCGCCATGGGCAAAACGCGCTCCGATGGATTGTATCTTGCCCAAGTCCTCACCTTCGGCAGGTGGAAGAGTTACTCCCCCCGGCGCTATCACAGACGGCAGCTCGCGCATAGTGGCCAATGCCATCATCATTGCCGGCAGCCCCTTGTCACAAGTCGCTATACCTAACACTCCTTTTCGTGTTGGTAAGCTGCGGATGAGCCTCCGAAAAATCATCGCCGCATCATTACGGTAAGCCAGACTATCCATCATCCCAGGGGTGCCCTGGGTTCGGCCGTCACATGGGTCCGTGCAAAAGCCCGCAAATGGAATGCAGCCAAGATTTCGCAGCTCTTCTGCAGCGGCTTGCGCCAGCAAACCAAGCTCCCAGTGACCGGCGTGATACCCTAAAGCCAGTGGCGTGCCGTCACCTGCACGAATCCCACCCTGGGTACTTATCAGCAGAAACTGCTCCTGGGCCATCTTGGCCGGTTCCCACCCCATGCCCGCATTCTGACTCATTCCAAAGATATCGCCACTCGGAGCATCGACAAGAAGACTATCAGTTAGAGGAAGATGTCCTTTTGGCCCCGCCGAGTTTGTGGTAACCTCGTAAATGCCGTCGTCTTTACTATCCAGAATATCTTCGAGAGTTGTCCCATTTGGCATAAAAGGCCTCCTTTTAATAATGAGTAATCCATGCGCATAGTCTAACAGTTACAGTTACATAGTCAAATACGTCTATGATGGCGGCCACGTTATCGCTGAATACGATGACAGTAACCTCTTACGCAAATACATCTACTTGAACTACTTTCGGTAAGCAAGGTATATAAAGGGCACATAGTGAACTAAATTGGAGCCCCCATTGACAAATACGAGGTGGAGCATGGAAATTGAAGTTACAGCAGGTTTCCTGGTCGTGAAGACCTTTGAACGGATGTGCCGTGAGTACCTGGCAAATTTTAAGGAGTGGCAGAAGATAAAGTACCCAAATGCCAATCCCGTGCTTCCAGAACAGATGCCGGGGAAATATCGTGGTATCGATAGAGGTCCCACTCAGCCCTGGATCGAGGCCCTTCGTGATTCGGGAGTTGTGGAACCTACAGAGCAGGAGCTTGCCGCAAGCCTCTTCATGGAGGAACTCACGGATGCGAGAAAGGCAGAGGACGATTTCATTTTCGCACTGGATGATGCCAAAAGACTGTTGGAAATGATCCCACCACCTGTAGAACGGGAGATCATCTGGGCCAGACGTATGGATAGAGCCGACCCGCCGCCGCCAGAGACAGTGGTCCTGGGCTACGAGCCCACTGCGTTCTATGCCAGCGAACATGAATCAGTTATAGCCAGTGTCGCTTTCTTCCGCTATTGGCGGGGCGACGAACAGAAGGATCCGAAAAAAATGCGGTTCGGGGCGTACCATGCAAGGCTCAACAGGTGGGGCTTGTTCGATACACCCACTGATGCACAGCAGTATTTGGACTTCATCTTAGAGCCGGTTCCCGGCAAGCGAACCGAGGAAATAGACTGCATTGCCGAGGGAATAGACTACATTGCGGAGATCAGAGTTGTGGGAAAATAGGGAACTGAAAATAGGGGCAGTGGTTTTGTTGAAAAAGCCGCCCCAAGAGTTTCGCAATGAACATCCACAGATTTTTGTGGCTGACTTTCTTGATCTCCAGCCCTGACAAATAATGACCAGCCGGTAGAGAACAGAAGACAGCTCGTCGGGGCGAAGGCACCCCGCCGAAGCACGTAAGCCAGTCCACAGGATGCCTTCCGGCAGATGCCTTACGGCAAAGGCATAGAGCGGCCGGCAGAGGGGCAAAGGGGGAGTTGATTAGAGAATTAGAGATTAGAGCCCTTCGACTACCCCTTCGACGGAGTTTACCCTGAACGTAGCCCAACGGGCTCAGGATGAAGCTGATTAGTGGCAGAGGGACAAAGGCACAGAGAACGCAAAGGAAAAAAACAATTGCTACTTTATCTCTGCTTTGTGGAGCTTCACAGTAAATAATAGATTGCAAGACTTTCTTTCATTCTTCCACCGCAATACTACGGGTTTTAACCCGTAGATGGAGTCATACGCGGCAGCGGGCAAGCGAAGCTTGTCCCATAAAGTGCCACGTATTTTAACCTGTGGAAATTTGCTGAGAACAACAATTAACTTGGTGCATGTGAACACATGCACAAAGTCCAACAAACGCTTTGGCCATAAATTGCTTAAGCTAAAGCAGCTGACACCGAAAGCTTATAGTTATTTGTAGTAGTCGTATGACTATTACATTACCACCTGCGAATATGACCCGTGCGGCAGCCTCATCAAAAAGAATTTCAGGTGCCGGATGCTGACAAATCACCCGTTACAGATACAGAGCAATAGTTACGAGCGCTATGTGGCATTGACAGGTACCTTGCATTGCCACATAGCTAATTTCTTAAGTCAGCTACTATCGCCTGAAGGTGGATGCTTTTTTCTCCACAGCGAATGTTTCGCTTTCCACGTTAATTATGGTTAATACACGGCTACTACCATAGCGTAACACTCTGGGGGCCAAGGGTTCGCTACCCAAATGCGCCCACACAGGAAACTCCGCTAAAGTTTTCTCGACCCGTGTACCGAATAAATCAACAATGGCAACAATACAAGTTAATTTCCTGTCCGAGCGCGAGATTCAAGACATACACGATGCGAGCATAGCAATCCTTCGGGACACCGGCGTTATGGTGCATCACGAGGAAATATTACAGCTCCTGGGCGAGGCTGGTGCAAAGGTAGTTCAGGACCACAAGATAGCGCACTTCCCAGAGAAGCTCGTCATGGACTGCATCGCACGGGCCGGCAAAAAATACAAAATCTTTGGCCGGGACAAGAGCCGGGCCGCTAATTTCGGATACGGCGAGCTCATTCTAATGTCAAGTCCCGGACAATTCGGCTGGATAGATGCAAAGACCGGCCAGAGACGGCCTGCAACCATCCAGGATGCCGGAGACGCAATCCGTCTTGGAGATGCCCTGGACAACATCAGCATCGTCGGCGCAATGGCCCAGCCCGATGAGGTCTGCGAGAAATATCGAGATGTCTTTCTCACCGGCGAGCTGGTCAAGGCAACCACGAAACCAACCCGCTGCTGGGTTCGCAACGGAGCGACGGCCCGTTACATTCTGGAAATATACCGCACAATCGCAGGTGGTGATGCCGCCCTGCGGGCAAATCCAATGGTCGAAGCCTTTCTCGAACCCATTAGTCCACTGCAGTTGCCCGGGGACGGCCTCGATATAGTCAAGGAGTTCGCACAGGCCGGACAGCCTGTCAGTATCGGCCCTATGGCGATGACCTCCGCAACGGCCCCGGCAACATTGGCCGGCACACTGACGCAGGAAAATGCCGAGATATTGGCGGGCATTGTCGTAACGCAATTGCTGGCGCCGGGCACGGCAGTAACCTACGGCGGAATCCCGCACATTATGGACCCGCGCACAAGCATCTGCTCATTCGGCTCGCCGGAGCAGGGACTGATGGCCTTAGCGATGGCCCAGATAGCACACTTCTATGGCTTTCCCGTTTATATCAATGTGGGTCTGACCGATGCCAAAGTACCCGATGCTCAAGCAGGTATTGAAAAGGCAAGCACAATGCTTATGGGCGTCCTTGCCGGTGCCGATACTTTTGGCCATTGCGGCATCTGTGGAACCGACCATGCCGGCAGTCTGCTGTGGCTGGCTTTCGACAACGAGCTTATGAATTACATCAAGCGAATCGCACGTGGTTTCGAAGTAAACACCGGGACACTGGCCACGGACGTTATCAAGTCGGTAGGCCCGGCCGGCAACTTCCTGGCTGAACCACACACAGTCGAACACTTTCGCCAGGAACTCTGGCTGTCCGGCCAGCTATGGACACGACAAAGCTATGACGGTTGGCAGGCTCGAGGAGCTGCCTCCTTCGCAGATCGGCTCGCCGAACATGTCAACGGCATCCTAACAACGCACACCCCACAGCCACTTGATGAAGCTCTGTCTAAAGAGATCGACCGTATTGTCGAATATGCCGAGCACGAGCTCGGATAAGTCTTGACTGATGCTCTGAATGTGGTATTTTTTAGTAAAACGTTTGACTGCCCGGATGCTTCCTTGGCCACTTTCGAAGTCAAGCACGGTATTATCTATTCGGAAGCCGTTCACTTATTGTTTCGGAAGATACCGGGCGAATCCAGGAAAAAGTAAATAGGGTTTTTCAAACCTAATTACTCAACTTGACTGACTTTTAAACTGTCATGCTGAGCGAAGCGAAGCATCTGGCCTTAGAACAGGGTTTTGTCCCGCTGCGAGTGTGAGATTCTTCGCTGCGCTCAGAATGACAAGTTGCATATACTCTTGTCAAAGCTATACTTACGTAAAAACCAGTCAAGTTGAGTAATTAGTTCCCCGAGAATCCACGGGAGAAAGAGGATTGTGATATGAGGCGGTGCCTGAGCCATGAAGAACTGTTGCAGCTGAAGCGCTGGAATACACCAACGATTTACAATGGCTGGGAGCAGATCACTAAACACGACCGCACAAAGGGGTGCATGAATCTGGAGGAAACTCGTGACTTCATGCCTCAAATGATGCTGGGAAGGCATTCAAGAAAAACGCAGCGGAGAAGTTTCATCGAAGGGGAGAATAATATAGTGCTCTCGATTGAAAATTCCCGCTTGTCCCCGAATGTCGTAGTCGGGGATCCAGATTAGCGTTTGTTTATTTACTACCTTCAAGGGTATAAGCATGCAAATCGTCGTGCTTGATGGTCATACGTTAAATCCCGGAGACCTGAGCTGGGCCGGGCTGCACGAGCTTGGCCAATGTCACATCCACGACCGCACATCGCCGGACGACATTGTTCGGCGGGCGCAAGGGGCCGAAATCGTATTAACCAACAAAACGCAATTGTCCAAAGAGACCATCGCGCAGCTGCCAAAGCTCAGATACATCGGCGTATTAGCTACCGGATATAACGTCGTCGATGTCAAGGCGGCACATAAACAGAACGTTTGTGTCACCAACGTGCCGGCCTATGGTACAGTCTCAGTGGCCCAAATGGTATTTGCCCACCTGCTGAACTTGACCCAGCATGTCGCGGAGCATTGGCAATCCGTTCAGGCGGGCGACTGGAGCCGGAGCCGGGATTTCTGCTACTGGAATTTTCCGTTGGTTGAGCTGGCAGGCCTGACTATGGGCATCATCGGGTTGGGCCGCATAGGCCAAACAACGGCAAGGCTGGCATTGGATTTTGGGATGAAGGTCATTTATTTCGATGTAGAAAAGTCGATAGCTCCGCAGCTCAACGCCCGGGCCGTGGACTTGGACACGCTGTTCAAGGAAAGCGACGTGGTGAGTCTGCATTGTCCCTTGACCGGTTCCAACTTTCGATTGGTCAACGAGCAACGGCTGAAACTGATGAAGCCGACGGCCTTTCTCATCAATACCAGTCGTGGCCCGCTGATTGATGAGAAGGCACTGGCCGATGCGCTTAATGCCGGCAAAATCGCCGGCGCTGGATTGGACGTTTTGAGCCAAGAACCTCCACAAGCTGATGACCCCTTGTCCAAGGCCAAGAATTGTTACATAACTCCACATATTGCCTGGGCGACTAAGGCAGCCCGTCAGCGTCTAATGGATATTGCACTAACAAACATACGGGCGTTTGTGAACGGCAGGCCTCAAAACGTAGTTACTTAGTGCTTATCCGAATAACCGCCTCGTTATGAGCGGTAGGGTGGGGCTTGCCCCACCTTTATTTCTAACCGTTTTTATCGTTATGTAAGTTGCTGTTTGTAACGTAGTTATTAAATTCTCACAGAGTCTGGTTGGGTATAAGTTGCATATTTATTAGAAAACGGTTCTTGACTTATCACCTCGTTTATGCATAAAATTACTGCTATTGAAAAGACTGAAATCAAGCGCATTTGGGAGTTTCAGATTGACAGAAAACAGCAATCCCTCTTTTCGAGACTTAACCTTAGTCGAAGCGTGGAGACTAATAAAGAGATTTTTCAGCGCCGTACTTGTTTGTGCATTAGTTTTTATTCTTCCGTATGCGCTCTACATATTAGGGTTAAGAGGTGTCAATACAATGGCTGGTGGGAAAGGCATTTCTACTAAATGGATAGGTTATCTTTGGCTGCTTGTATTGTTGTACTACACTGTATTTCACATTCACGATTTGTGTTCAAGCTTGGCTGAACTCTTTGCTCAGTTGGCCAATTTGACTAATAGAATGTCCTGGATAAAGAGAACGGCTTTTGCAATTCTCCTTGTATCCTACTTTTTGGGTTGGATTCATTTCCCAATAATAACCTTTTTTGTTTCGTCCCTGGTTATAATCCCTGCGGGGTTTACTTATGACGAGTATATGAGACTATTAAGAGACAAACAGTCTGGACGGGAAAATGCTTGAATACCCTGAGGTGCAGCGGTCTATCGAGCGCCGGCTGGATTTGCGGAATTGAAAAGGATAGGCAATCGTTAAAATGGTGCGGTGAAAATGTGAACATTTTGCACGGAGAAAAACGATGGCGCGACAAGAAAGGACGAACATTTTGAAA
>JBDRTM010000545.1:0-3081 GCA_043824065.1 Planctomycetota bacterium
CGTTTCTGCATATTTCCCCGGTAGAAGTGTCGTGACGTTTCAGGCCCTGTTGTAAGACCTCCAGAGCCATTATTTTCATCCTGCCTCGCATTTTTCTAAGGCCGTAGGCAGCAGCGTTTCTCGTTGGTACGGGACAGTTACCAAACAAGGCGGTTTTTAAGATGTCTAAACCATCCTCCTGCATCCAGGACAATTTATAAGCGGCCCGCCGTCTGTTCGATGCATCGGAGGAGTACAATAGCTCCCGAAGCTTTCTGAGAAGTTTTATTGACGCTTCGTCTTTTTCTCGGCCTGAAAGCTCTCTTTCCTCAAATTCCATAAGACCACCCCTCTATTTAGACTACTTCCCTGTAATGTCCCCATTTTTCTAACAAGATATAAGCGAATTGTCAAATATTTATTTAAAAAGAATTAGAGTTTTTCTTCGATGGCTGCCGTTGGCAAGTCGAGGCTGGAAAAAACCAGCATAGCGGGCATTTAATAAGGGCGGCTACTACTCTGCAAAGTTGCTACGCAGCACGAGCCGCGAACCGCCCCTACGGTTACGGTAGGGAAGAATTGCTCTGCAATTTGTGGTGAAAATCAATATTGTTCAAGCATCAAGCTTGACAAAGGGCTTAGGATTTTATAATATAGCTGTATAAGGGTTTGTCTTTACAAATCTTATGTTAGGAGTTAGTGGTAATTATGTCCACGGGACAACCTATTGATGAACAAGCAAGCCTTGAGCATGAGCCGGAATTGAACAAGTATTTCAAGGCAGCTATCAAAATGCGGGCGAGCGACCTGCATCTGAAAGTAGGTCAGCCGCCCAAGCTGCGTCTCTACGGCGAGTTAAAAAAGACTACCGGCGAAGTAATGACGGTACAAAGGATTAAAGAACTGGTCTTCGAGATACTCAGCTCTGCACAACAAGACTTTTTTCTGGAGCATGGGACCCTGGACTTCGCCCACGAGCTCGAGGGTGAACACCGTTTCCGAACAAACATATTTCGGCAGCGAGGAGTGATTAGCCTTACGGCCCGGCGCGTCAACACAGTCATCCCGCCGTTTGAGGAGCTTCACCTGCCGCCGATACTGGAGAAGATATGCCAGAGCAGGCAGGGGCTGATTCTTGTAGTAGGTCCTACGGGCTGCGGCAAAACCACAACAATCGCATCAATGGTAGACCACATCAACCACACTCGCTCGTGTCATATAATTACGATCGAAGACCCTATCGAGTATCTGTTTAAGGACGCTAAAGCGATAGTCTCACAAAGGGAAATCGGGATTGACGTCAAAGACTTTGAGGAGGCCTTGAGGTATCTGATGCGGCAGGACCCTGATGTGGTTTTCATTGGCGAGATGCGTGATGCCAAGACCGTGGGCGCCGGAATGAGAGCTGCGGAAACGGGGCATCTTGTTTTCGGAACGATGCACTCGGCAAATGCGTCCCAGTGTATTCACCGACTATTGGACCTGTTCCCACAAAAGGAACGAGGCCTGGTAAGACAGACTTTATGTCTGGCAATTAAAGCGGTGGTCAGCCAGGTATTACTGCCGTGCCAGAAGGAAGGCGTTGACAGGATACCTGCTGTGGAGGTTCTAATTTCAAATGCAGCCGTCAGAAAACTGATTTCTGAAGAGCGCGAAGCCGATTTGCCAAGCGTTATACGAAGCTCTCAACAGGAAGGTATGCAGGACCTTACATATAACCTTTGTGATCTGGTGAACGACGGTTCTATCGACGCAAAGGACGCATATAAATACGCCCCAAATATAGAAGAACTAAAAATGGCACTAAAAGGTATCAAGACTACTGCCAGTGGCATTTTGTAGGATTTAACGGAGCATGTTATGCCGGATTTATTATTAGCAGCTACCGGATACGGCGGCTACATATCAATAATCAAATTTATCATTTTCTTGGGTTTCTTTTTTGGATGGCTGCCGCTGCTTACGTGGGTTTACCAGGACGCCAAAGTAATAGAGACAAAAGAGGTTTTCTGGGCAGGTGTTGTCCTGGGCGCCGGGGCGGCGGGGACAATAATCTGGCTTGTTACGCCTGTCTTTATTGTCGGGATGCTGCTCTATTTGATAGTTGTCGGGGCAACATCTCTGGCTTATGTGAAGCACCGCAATTCTATGGTTATGGACTTTGACAAGGTACTAACGGTTGACCACATCAAAAACCTGCTGGTCAGCAAAGAAAAGAAACTTGAGAAGCTTAAAAACTTCATTTTTATAACAGCAAACAGAAATGAAATTCCAATACCTGAACCTCGGACACCGGACTTTTTCGGCTATAAGACAGCTTATGAAATTCTAAGCGACGCCCTCTGGCGAAGGGCGAGCAGTATAGCGTTTTCCCCGACACCACAAGACTATAAGGTGGCCTATTATGTTGACGGTGCAGTGCTTAAACAGCCAAGCACAGGCAGAGAGCAAATGAAGTATTTCATTCACTTCATCAAGCAACTTGCAGATTTGGACACCAAGGAAAAGCGAAAGCCACAAAAAGGTACCTTTAAGGTCGCTCAGGGTGAAAGTTATACCGAGTGGGAAGTAACCACGGCCGGGTCAACCGCCGGGGAACAGGTCAGACTCAAACAAATAACACATGAGGACCTACCAAGGTTAAACGAAATCGGCTTAATGCCCGAGCAGTACGAACAGTTAAGTAGATTTAACGAGATAAAGCAGGGTGTATTTATCATAAGCGGTCCTTCAAAAAGCGGTATAACAACAACACTTTATGCATTTCTGCGAAATCATGATGCCTTTATTAACCATATAAACACGCTTGAAAGACGGGCTTCCTATAATCTACCGAATATAACTCAAAACGCGTTTAATCTCAGCGACACAGGTACAACGACCTTTGCTAAAAAGCTGCAGGCGTTAGTAAGAATGGGGCCGGATGTTGTTGGTGTTGGTGAGTGCGAGGATGCCGAGACGGCCCAGGTTGCCTGTAAGGCTGCCGCAGATGGGGAACTGATGTATGTTACGCTCAAAGCAGATAGTGTGATACAGGCATTTGCTAAATGGCTGAAATTTGTTGGCGACAGGAATCTGGCCGTCGGGACCCTTCTGGGCATA
>JBDRTM010000546.1:0-3341 GCA_043824065.1 Planctomycetota bacterium
CTCCTCCTAATGAACTAAGAAATCGCATTCGGCACGATATTATCTGTAAGTATTGTAATAGAAACATGTTAGCGCGATTCAGCCAATATCTTAGTTTATTTTGCATACATCCTGAGAATCAGGTGAGGTGCTCGCAATGATAGTTTTCAATAGATTTCTCCCATTCGACTTCGCTCCCTTCGACTCGCATTGCTCGCTCAGGGCAGGCAGGGCAGACTCTTCCGCTCGAAATGACAAAGCGCAAAATCAGACTTCACTGAAGAAACTGGATTCCCGCTTGCGCGGGAATGACAAGTGGTGGGGCAAGCTCAACTCTATGGTTCTAAAGAAACCTTGCTGAAAAACCGATAACTAATACTATGGAAGCAGAATTAATTACACATAGTTGCACAGCACAGTCGAAACAGGGGCCAAACAAACAACCCGCAGAAGAGACAGCCAGGATGAAGAAATGTCCCTTTTGTGCCGAGCAGATTCAGTCAGAGGCTATCAAGTGCCGTTACTGTGGTGAGTATCTTGACGGATTTAGCCGGGCCGGTTCGAGGCCTCGGGAGAAAAAATGGTACTTTACCACGTCAAGTGTAGTAATTGCATTGCTGTGCGTTGGGCCGCTGGCCCTTCCGCTCGTGTGGTTTAATCCTCGCTATAAAGCAGCAACCAGATTGATTATCACTGTGATAGTTTTAGTTGTCACGATCTTATGTACGTACCTGGCAGCCTCCACCTATCGGCAATTGCTCGAGAAGCTTACGACACTGGGGATTTAAGGCAGATTGCTTCAGGAAAATGGTGGGGCAAGCCCCACCCTACAATTACAACTTCTCCCAAATTTAGTTATATAAGGTATTGACAAAGGCCGTGGAATTAAATAGTGATTAGTGATTAGTGATTAGTGATTAGTGATTAGTGATTGGTGATTAGTGAATAGCAAGAAGTCCGCAATAAATTGCGGTAGTGACCTATTTCGTGCGTTTCAAATATAGGGGATTACGTCGTCGTGCCGACGACGGCTAAACGACCCTCAATAAATTTGGGAGAAGAATTATGAGAGTTGATGTTAGTCGTGTTGATGTGTGGGCTGCGAGTATTAAGGACCGGCCGGGTGCGTTAGCTGAGAAACTTGAAGCTCTTGCCCAGGCAGAGGTTGACCTTGAATTTGCCATTGCCCGCCGTGTAAAACCCGGAACAGGTGTGGTGTTCGTTACACCTATTAAGGGTCCCAGGCAAATAAGGGCTGCAAGAAAGGCCGGTTTCGAGAAGACCAAGTCGCTGCACGGAATCCGGGTGGCGGCGGGCAATAAGCCCGGCTTTGGTGCAGAACTGACGAAGCGATTGGCCGAGGCGGGTATCAACCTTCGAGGTCTTTCCGGGGCCGCTATCGGCAACCGCGCCATCTTTCACTTGGCCTTTGACTCCAGCGATGATGCAAGCAAAGCTAAGCGCCTGCTTAAGGACTTGTAAATTTGTGGGTACAATACCGCTCCCTCACTCTGTTTGGTCGTGGGCAGTTACCACTCCCTTACGGTCGTGGCTCTGTTTGGTCGTGGCTCTGTTGTAGTATTGTATGATCTATTGTTTGGGCGGGAAAATGTCCGTAAGGGCACGGCACAGCTTTTGGATTGCCTGGCTTACCTGTTTAGATACAGATTGGCCAAGCTGTGTTTGGGCGGGTTGAACACCAACAAAATAGACATCAAGCTTGATATTCTGACAGACCATATCGACAAATAAGCGGGGTGAGAGCGTATGGGTTGAGATAGCGTGCGAGTTTAGCTGCTCAGGTTCGAATATTTTTATTGTTCCAGGTGAAGCTCCAAAATCAATAGCATCAATGACAAGTAAATTCTGCGGGGCTTTTTTTATAATCGGCTGAATATAATTCTCCGGCACAGTCCCGGCATCGAACAGGTCGGCACAGACTTTTGCACGTCCGAGCTGCTCGCAAACAAGCGGTCCAGCTCCATCATCAGCCTTTAATATATTTCCGATTCCGACAATAAGCGTTCTGGAACCACAAAATTTCCTTAGCTGTTCAAAAAGCTGCTTGTCCATAGCAACCAGTTTTTTGTCAATTCAAGGCCACGGTCAAGTAAATTCTATTTTGCAATTGAACTGGCAATATTCGGGCTATCAGGATTAACATCTAAGATTTTCTTATCCGGTATTATTACTAAATCCATGTCTTCCATAGGAATGGCACCAAGAAGCGGTTGGTCACCCATAACTAAAGCCCCTGCAAAACCTACTCGGTTCTTAAACTTTATCTCAATAGGACCAACATAGGGAATAAGCTTCTTGCTCCCGTCTGCTAATGTTACTTCCTTTTTATCTATTTCATCTAATTCCAATTGTATCCTAATGTGTTCAGGGATACAAAGATGAACTGCTCCTGAGTCTACAAGTGCATCAACCTCTATTGATTCGAGACCCATTTTGCTTGGATTTTTAAGAATTATTTTCGCAATTACCAAACCCATCTTATTCCCTTCATTGTTATCTAAATTATCATTATCCTATTATAGCATATCTACCACAATTTAGCAACATAAGCTGCATTTTTTAGAGCCGGATGTTCAGCTGGCATTTGCACTTAGGGCACAGAATCTGCATAAAATCGCTTGTTTGGACGCCTTCGCCGGATTGCTGCACAATCTCCTGTGGTTCCGTGAGTAGTTCGTCACTTTTGGCGAGCAATAATGAAGGGTTGGTATAGGCCAATGGGCCGAGTTTTTCATAAAGCCAGACCAGATGCTTTTTAGTGCCTATCAATGCACCACATTTTTCACACAGTTGAAGCTCGAATTCGTGGGTCTCGAAGGTATCTTCCCTGTTCAGGGTGGCCAAATCCCATTCATTTGAGAGTGTTATGCCTGTTTCCGTAGTGCAGTTAGCTTCGCAATTCCCACAAAAGATGCAGGTGTCGTATCGGTGTGAGATTCTTCTTACCGGCGGGTCAGCTTCAAGGTCGTCTTCCTGGCTCAAGCATCCGGGAGTGGGACAAACATTAACACAGGCCCCGCAACCGATGCAGGTATCAAGGTTAAATTCCGGCTTACCTCTGTATCTCTCCGGCACTACACAAGGCTTGGCAGGAAACCGAGTGGTAAATCGCGGCGAAAAAACCGCTATTACAGCTTCTTTTAATTCTCTTAACTTTGGCAAACGCAATTTCAAACTCCTCTTTGACAGATGATTATTGAAAAATTGATAATAGAGCTTATTTTTCCTTTTCCTGTCCGTATTTGTCGACAACACTATCTTTCCATAGTTTTACACCGGAGGCATAGGCGCCTTTGGCTATCGCATGGGCGGCAGTAGGTGAAGTTATCAATATAAATACC
>JBDRTM010000547.1:0-12103 GCA_043824065.1 Planctomycetota bacterium
AATCCCTGGCGATGTGAACGGTTATCTCTTGGTCTTGTTTAGCAGAGGCCATAGTTGTTAATTGCGTTTTCGCTTGGATTGCTCGGCCTGAGATTGGGCCTCTTCCGGCACATCAGGTGCTTTGGGATATGCGATTCGACCGTGATAGTGTGCCGCAAGAGTTTTTGATATACTTGCCTCTATCTGGCTTAATTCCCGCAGAGACAGGTCGCATTCATCGAATTGGCCGTCCTGCAGACGTCTCATAGCCATAGTGTGCACCACCGCCTCAACTTTTGTCGGCGTTACTTCCGGCAGACTCCTGACCGCACCCTCTATAGTATCGGCTAACATTACAATCGCCGCTTCTTTTATTAGGGGCTTTGGCCCCGGATACCTGAATTCACTCTCGGAAGGCGCATCAATAGTTTTTCCTTTTGAGTTTTTCGTCTTTAATTTTTTGGCCTCGTGGTAAAAATGTTCTACTAATGTTGTGCCGTGATGTGTCTCGATAAATTGCCGAAGCACGTTGGGCAAAGCGTATTCCTTGGCCATTTCTATTCCATCTTTAACGTGGCCCACGATAATCAATTGACTCATCGTAGGCGACAGCTCTTTATGCCGGCTCGACGAGCCGATTTCATTTTCAATAAAATAGCTTGCCTTGTTGATTTTCCCGATGTCATGGTAGTAAGCACCGACCCTGCACAAAAGACCGTTGCGACCGATTGCCTCGGCCGCAGCCTCGGCAATGGAACCTATCAACAGGCTATGACTGAACGTTCCGGGTGCTTCCATAGCAAGTTTTTTCAACAAAGGCTGATTCGCATCGCTATAGTCCAGAAGAGTCATACTTGTCGCTATGCGGAAGATTTTTTCGATTAGCGGAAGGAAACCCTGGATGAGCAGACCAACAATGAAGGCGACCAATGCGTGATAGCCTGCATTATTAAAAACTTCACCCATAGACGGCTTTTGGGCCAAATTTTCATCCAAATAGTCCAAACAGGCCAAGGAGCCCGCTGTTAGAAATACAACTGCTGCCGCTAAGGTGCTCACTTGAAGCAGCTTCATTCTTGTACGGATTTCCCTCAACGAAAAACAGCAGGTAATAGCACCGGCAAGCATCGTCAAAAACAGGTTGATATCTGTTAGTTGATATTTGTTAATTGTTCCTATGGCAAAGCAGCCAAGCAGACAATAGAACATAATCATACCTATCGCAAAACGCTGGTCATAAGCGATTGTCAAGATAATGGCTGCCGTCACAGCGCTCCCGGTGGCACCGGAGGTATGGTTGAACAACAAAGCGAAAACTTTGGTTGCTGCCAACAGCAAAATAAATAAGCCGACCAGTGCCAGCGCCCTGGCGTGGTTTATTATTATTCGCTTTTGGTAGTGGTGAATATAGAAAGCTATAGCAAGACAGATTAGTAATACTATTATCGTTGTTAATATCAGGTCAAAGTAATGGACCTGCTGGATCAGCTCAAAAGTTAAAATAGGAACACAGAGCACCACGAAAAGGCACCACAGCAGAATAGAGATTAAAGAGTCGGTGTCGAGCAGCAGGCCTATTCGCGAAAAACGCTCAGCGGATATATTCCTGCGGACCTGAGTTCGACGCGGACTTATTTTCTTCCAAAACGGCATCTATTTATCCTAATTGGCTTTGGCCTTTTTCTTGTAAGCCTGCACAATATTTTGAACCAGTCGATGTCGTACTATATCCCTTTGGCTTAATTCAACGCAACCTATACCTCTGATTCGGCGCAATATTTCAATTGCTTCGATCATTCCACTTTTCTGGCCCGGTTCCAGGTCAATCTGGGTTATATCACCTGTTATTATCATTTTCGAGCCATGTCCCAGTCTTGTCAAGACCATTAGCATCTGCAGGGCCGAGGTGTTTTGGGCCTCGTCGCAGATAATAGCTGCTTCGTTTAACGTTCGGCCGCGCATAAAAGCAAGCGGAATTATTTCAATAATATCAAGCTCTATAAATTTCTTCATCTGAGCAAAATCCATCATATCTTCGAGAGCGTCAAACAAAGGGCGAAGATAGGGATTGACCTTTGCCTGGATATCGCCCGGCAAAAAGCCGAGTTTCTCACCTGCCTCTACTGCGGGACGTGCAAGGACAATCCTCCTGATTTGCTTTTTCTTTAGCATTGATACCGCAATTGCGACGGCCAGGTATGTCTTGCCCGTCCCGGCAGGCCCTATGCAAAAAGTAAGGTCGTTGGCCAACATCGTTTTGATGTACTTTAGCTGTCCCTTGGTGGACGGTCCAATGACCTTTTTATGGGCATAGATGGTAATAGCCTCGCCGGTCTCAGGAGCGCTGTGCGAGTCCCCTTGGCTTATAAAAGCAGTTACATTTGCAGCAGTCAGCGAGTTGCGTTTGATAAGCTGCTTTTGCATCTTGTCGATGACCTCAACAGCCGTATTTACATCTTTCTCTTTGCCCGTGATTATTAAATTGCTCTGCCGGGCGGTAATTTGCACCCCCAGCGATTCCCGCAAAAGCCGAAGGTAGCTGTCGGCAGGGCCGAACAATTCAAGCTGCTTATCGGTTGAATCTAATTGTATCGTAACTTCCAAAGCTTTCCTCTATCGAAGGCTCACAATAAAGAACAAATACCCAAACGGTGCCGCTACCAGAAGCGAATCGATTATATCTAATATTCCGCCGAAGCCCGGCACATTGTTTGACGAATCTTTTTGCTCAGCGTCCCTCTTCATCATAGACTCGACCAAATCCCCAATCTGCCCGATAAACGCAAAACACAGGCCAAAGATTGCGGCTAACCACCAAACCATTATATCACAACTCACGGCAAAACCAATAGCAACTATCACCGCGGCCCCAACAGCACCGGCCATACCTTCCCAGCTTTTGGAAGGGCTGACTTTTGGCGAAAATTTATGCTTGCCGAACGAAGTTCCAATTGCATAAGCACCTATATCGGCAGATTTTACCACAAAAACAAACATAAACAAAGCCCATAGCCCGAACTCCAGCCGCATCGAAACAAAGAAGCTGCTCAAAAGTCCTAAATACAAAATCGAAAAATAATTCGCTCCGCAATTAGCAAACACCCCTGAAGTCCCATAACTTATGTATTGGTATAAAAGCAACGACAGCAGCACGAAGACCGAGAGAAAAATTAGATAAGTTTCCGGCCGAATTACTACAAACTGATGCCAATATTCCTGCTGCCAATACCCATAAGTGGCGAACAAAATCGAGGCGATAGTTGAAACGGGGATAAAAATCTTCAGGTTTTTGGCTGCCGCGAGTTTCGACAATTCCAGTTGAGCCGGGATTGCCAGCAAAGCGATAAGAATACAAAGAACTGTCCCCTGTACCGCTCTATCGTCGGCCACCGAAGCGGTCAGAGAGCCGTCCAGCCAGCCGTCGAAAATGACAACAGCAGTGAAAAACACTGTCATCAATATTCCCAAAAGTAACCGGTATCTGAGCATAATTTCTTATATTTTGCCAGTGCGTTTATACGTAAATGAGGATACCAGGATATCAGGGCATCAGGTTGCAGGATACCAGGACATCAGGTTCTCAGGAGCAGTTATGATTAACCTGATACCCTGATAGTCTGGTGCCCACTACCTGATAATCTGGTATCCTGATACCCTGATAGCGATTCACTCATCTACTCACCCACTCATACTCTCATCGGCTTATTTGACAGTGCCGAAACGTCGGTTTCGTTTTGCGTAGGCCAGTATTGCATTTTCCAGAGACGAATTTTTGAAATCCGGCCAAAGGGTTTTTGTAACGTAGAATTCGCTGTATGAAATTTGCCAGAGCAGAAAGTTACTGATTCTCATTTCGTTTGCCGTTCGTATCAAAAGGTCGGGCTCGGCAAGTCCCGCCGTGTATAGATGTCGGCTTACACATTGCTCGTCGATATCTCTTAGCCGCAATTTGCCGGTTTTGTATTCTTGTGCGATTTTTTGGGTCGCATCTATGATTTCCGTTCTGCCGCCATAGTTTAGGGCCAAAGCAAGTATCATACCGGTGTTGGCGTCGGTTATTTCCATTGTTTTACTTAGTTCATTTTGGACCGGTGCAGGCAGACCGGCCGATCGGCCAAGGTGAACCAGCTTCACGTTATTCTTCATCAGCGTAGCTCGAATCTCGATAAGGTATTGAGTGTACAGATGCATTAGCGCGCTGACTTCTCCTTGGGGTCTCTTCCAGTTCTCTATGCTGAAGGAATATAAAGTCAGGGATTCGATACCAAAATCAACGCAGCATTGGGCTATTTTCTCGACCGTTTTTCCGCCCTGGCGATGTCCCTCTACTCGCGGCAGACCTTTTTTCTTGGCCCAGCGCCCGTTGCCGTCCATAATGATAGCAATATGACGGGGAATCTGGTCGGGCCTTAAACCAAGGCGCTTGGCGGTTTCTTTGAGTTTTTCTTTGATACTCTGCATAAATCCGAAATTCGACCCGCCAGCGGCGGGTATCGATCCAAACCCAGCGTTGCTGGGTCGAAATCCGAAACAAATCCGAATGACCAAAATCCAAAACTCAAAACTCTATGTTTTGGTCATTTGAGCATTTGGATTTTGATATTGTTTCGGATTTCGGATTTCGTGCTTCGTGCTTGGTTTCCATCACCTGAATATTGTCTGACTTCGTTTTGGTCCCACGCCAATGATTGTGATTGGTTTGCCAATTTCCTCTTCGATTCGGCAAATATATTTTTGGGCGTTCGTAGGCAAATCGTGAAAATCGTTTACTCCGGTTATCTCTTCATCCCATCCGGGGACTGTTTCGTAAACGGCACTCCCCTGTGATAGTCTGTCTATATTTGCCGGGAAGAAGGTTTTCTCTGTTCCATTGATTTTGTATGCCCTGCAAATCTTTAATTCTTTCAGGCCGCTAAGCGTATCCAGGTGCATCATTGCTACCAAATCTATAGCACTGATAGTTACGGCGTACGATACGGCTACGGCATCGAACCATCCGCATCGCCGCGGACGCCCCGTGGTCGTGCCGTATTCGTTCCCTTTGTCACGGATGTATTGGCCTGTCTCGTTGTCCTGCTCCGTGGGGAAGGGGCCGGCACCGACCCTTGTTGTATAAGCCTTGACAATACCAATAAATTTATCAACCACTTTGGCCGGCACGCCACAGCCGGCGGGCATGCCCAGCGAGCTTGAGTTCGAGCTGGTCACAAATGGAAATGTGCCGTGGTCCAGATCCAGCAGTGTGCCTTGAGCGCCCTCAAAAAGGATGGATTTGCCGTTCGCAATTGCTCTGTGCAGATATTCGGTCGTATCTGTTAGAAAGGGCAGGAGCCTCTCGGCATAAGATTTGCACTTTTCGAAGATTTCATCGGCACTCATCGGCTCAGCGCCATAAACAGCTACGAAGATTTTGTTTTTATATTCCACAATGGTGTGAAGCTTGGCTTTGAGCTCCTCCAGGTCCCTCAAGTCAGCCATACGGACGGTATAGCTTCTGCCGACCTTATCGGCATAGCAAGGCCCAATGCCACGAATCGTCGTACCGAGTTTGTTTTTCCCGAGAGATTCTTCGCGCAGCTGGTCCTCTTTTTTGTGATAATCCAGCACGACATGAGCATTTTCACTTATAAAAAGCCGGCCATCTAAGGAAATATCTTTTTCGCCGAGTTTTTCAATTCCGTCTATCAGAACCTCCGGGTCAACGACTACGCCATTTGCGATTACACAAATAGTACCGGGTCTGATTGAACCACTGGGTAAGAGGTGCAGGGCGAACCTGCTGTCACCTACGACGACCGTGTGGCCGGCATTGGCACCGCCGCTGTATCGAACAACGATATCACTCTGCTCGGCAAGGATATCGACAACTTTGCCTTTGCCTTCGTCACCCCACTGTAATCCCACAACGCAACGATTCATTTGTATTAATTCCTTAAAACAGTTCTAACTCATAAATGCACAACGCAGAAGCTCTTTGTGCCCTTGTCCTCAACTGATTTTTGCCACTAAATGCTCTAAAATGGCCGCTAAGTTGTCATACTGTCTATCGCTTACCTTCCAATTAACTTCATTATCACCTTCGGTTTTGTATGTTATCACAAAAAAGCCTTTCTTCTCGTAGTATGTTTTATCTATTTGTTGTATGGAATCATAAGAAATTCCTTCTTTGTCGCTGATTATAAGTTCATTTTCATCGGCCAAGAGCTTCTTGTTCTTGCGGGCCCAGAACCAGACTGTTAGAACAGCAGCAAGCCCTACAAATACAAAAGGTGACTTCTGATTGAACACCATATCAAAATCTGGTTTGCCGTCTTCGACATGTTTTTCGTAGAAGCTGCGGCGAAGTGACCACTCGTATTTGCTCAAATAGCCGTCATAAGCAAAAATAATTGCCATTGCAAGGAAAAGAACAATAGCGATTTTAAAGTTGGTTTTGCTGTACTTACTATATGGTGCTTCGATAGCCATCGAAGGTCCTTTGTGGAATCTATATTAAACGTTTTTGCGCGATTATCTCGGTTAAAGGCTGAACAAAGTTCGGAACTATTTTTTCAGCCATTAGCTCTTCAGCCAATCGGCATTGATAATCAAAAGATTTTAACGCCTCGAATTTCTCGTCGGTCCTCGGGTATTGACGGACTGTGAAAGACAAACTTATCGCCTCATCTGTAAACCGTCCTTTTTTCTTAGGCTCATAGACGCTCGTTTTTGACTCGATGCTGATTCGCCCCTGGGTACGGTCATCGTCGGACAATGCCATTACCAGCGCAGGTGAAAAACCGATAGGCCTTGCGCAGGGCAAATCCAAAAGGCAGTTAAAAGCGCTCTGCGCCAACAACGCCTCGGCGATGACCTCATCGTGACTGCCGGCATAATCAAAATCCATAGCGAAAGTAACATCTAATGAATCGATATCGAGATGATTTACTCCAAGCATATAGGGAACAAGCTCGAGCACTAATCTGTCCTGGCAATAGGCCGTCTCGAAGTCAGAGGGGTTGGCAACGCCCGAGCCGATACGGTCTATTTCAAGACTGACCCACCGATATTGTCCGGGGTTGCGGTCTTCCTCAAGGTAGTACTCATTATTCTCACGCCGATAGAAACGGCCCATAGACGGAAATTGTTTCTGTATCCGCTCGAAAAAGGACAGAATCGTATCACGCCCGGTCGGCAGCTCCAGCTCGGTATTGATGTACATATCGAGGTAAAAATCATCGCAAAGCGAACTATAACTATTTGACATCATCATAAAAAACCTCCAGAGAAGACTCCGGGAACACGTCCCAAAGGCCTTACAAAAAGGTCCGAACCCTATATCATATAATCAATCGAGCAACCATTATACGTTCAAATATTCATTTTTCCAGATTTTTTCTGTTAATCCCTGCAGTTACATGGGCTTCCAGCCCATGCGGTTCACTAAGTTTCGCACATATCGGAGTCGCAAGATGAAAGAAAAAGGCAATTGCAGACTATGGCTGAGCGTTTGCCTGGTCGTCTTGACCGCCACCTACAGCATCGAATACCTCCGCACCTGGGGAAAATGGGCAAGACAACCCGCATTCCCATAACCTGCGCACTTCCGCCCGGTCGGTTACTCGTGATACGATGAGCAGTCATTGCGAGCACCTGACCTGATTCTCAGGAAGTATGCAAAAGAAAAAATAGACCAACAATGTCATTGCGAAGGAGGCCCCCTTCTTGCTTTCGCAAGAAAGCAGGGGGCCGACTGTGGCAATCTCATTTTCAAAAGGCTGTGAAAATATTATTGTATTTATAGTGCTCTCGATTGAAAATTCCCGTTTGTGCGCGGGTAACTTGTGCCACAGGTAGTAGCTTTACAATAATAGTTTATGATTTTACACGCGGGAATTTACTACCCTGAAGGGTATAATTCAGGATTTGCCGCTCCACAACACAGAGATAGGCCGAAATTACTCTATGTTCGTATTGGGCAGTTTTAGCTCCATCACTATTGCCCCGATAGTTGAAAGAATCGCAAAAATAAATACCCGCCACACGCAGCTTGCCACAATCCCGCCGTTATAGCTCAGTATCGCCGAAACTGCTGTATAAAGCACACCGATCAATACACCGCAGACAGCCGCTGCGACTATCCGTTTGGCCAATGTTGCCCCGCCGCAGCCCAGAGTTACAACCGCACCGCAAATTAAGACCTGCGGCACAAGCACTGCAAGCCACCAGAGTATATTCGAACCCGGCGGCTCTCCAGCATTCTCTAAGTAAACAAACTCAGCAAACGTGAATAATCCCGCAACCCCGATTGCGCACAAACCCACGTGCCAATATCGCCGCTTGAGCGATGCACGCAAATCTGCCCGCTTTCGCATTCGACGCCGTATCGTCAAGGGCCGGTTATAGAACAGACAAAATACCCAATGCTCCAGCAGTGCACCTCGCTCGCCGAACACCGGAACAATATGCACCGCTTCCGTCGACCAGTGGGCGGCCATAAATCTCGCCAGAGCAGGATAATGATACGTCATCTGAATCGGAAAAGCTAAGTAACCGACATACTTGAAAAACCCCAAAAACACTGCGATATTGTAGTCCTTAAAATTCCGTTCCCTGATGACCAGATACACTACATAAAGCCCCCGAACCAATGAACCGGGCGAAATCGGCACCACTTGAAAGAACGCTATAATACCGAGCCCAATTCCCCACGCCTGTGCCCTTGACATTTCCGGATGCGTCAAAACAAAAATGGCTGCTAACAACACTGAGACAATCTGCGTTACCGGCAAAGTGCAAATATGCACCGCTAAGCTCTTTAGATACTTCTGAATAAAAGGCTCGTTGAGCTGTGAAAGGATAATCTTTGCATCCTCATCGCTGAGCATGTGCTTTTTTTGTCCCTCGGCCATCATCTCACGAAGCCACTGCTCCCGCAGCCCCGCATTAAAATAAAGCCGAACCGGACGAATAATGAAATAGGTCAAACGTTCCTTTGCATACCCCCAATCCGTCAAAAACCTGTGCAGACGCGCAGGCAAAATCGACAGCGGCAAATGACATAAGAACCGCCAAACCCCGCACCGCGGGCTTAGATCAAGGCCTGCTTCGCAGGCCCCGCCCGCTATCTTAAGCGCCTGCTCATCGCCAATGCGTCCGGCCCTGTGCCAGACGACAACCTTTTCGGTAATCCTGCCTCCAGCCGCCCGCTTGAAATAGTCCCAGCTCCTCAGCATTGTTACATAGTGCCTGCGCCAGTCCGCTCGCCCCCAAATTCGGCGAATCAACTTACCCAAAAAAGGTATCACTCCAATAGCAAAAAATATCAGCGTCAAAACCCTGCTGTCTCGCAGCTTCCGCTCGTGCCGCTCGTCAACCAGGTTCCGCACGCGCCACCCGGTTACCGCACTGGCAAGCATTGTTGACCACAGCTTTGGACTGTAGAGAAGACGAATATGATTATGTGTGATATCAGGTATCGAGTCTCGATACACCTGCTCGGCATCCTTTAGCTCCTCTAACATCTCGCGCATATCGGCGAACTCATCACCGTGTGCCTGCACAAAGGCCTCCAGCTTGCTAATATCACCCCGGTCAAACTGTACCAAAGAACCACGTTTAATACCTCTGGCTATCAGCTTGAAATCACCCGGACTCATTGGCAGAAACGGCAGTAGTGCAAGCCCCGCCCGGAAATCAACCGCCACCAATCCGCCGAAGGCGGGTATTATCATGGCCGGCGCTGCCGGTCCGCCTGACGGGTTATCCTCAGTTCCCTGGCGTTTGAGGACGTTCGGCTGACTCTTGCAAGTTGACCACTCATACTGACGGGCAAACTCATAACCTCCCATCTCGTGCAGAAGTTCGACAAATTCACTCATAAACCTGCGCTTCGCTCGATATTCCGGCGAACCGAGTCCGCCAATTGCGGATTCATCGAGCATCTTACCACGACTCCACTTCGCCAATAAATCTAATCGGTCATCGACCTCCAGCAGCCACGTTCGTCCCTCAATCCATTCGCTCAATTCCCCGCAGCTACCGAGCTTATCATCCACGAACGTTGTATAAATATCTCTAATCGCACTTTCATCCCCAAATCGAATTTTTGCTCCCCGCCGAATAAATTTTTGCCAGAGCGCCCCGGCCTTTGCCGCTGCCGGATTGACCTGAAGCTGGAACGGACCCTGAAAACCGACCCGATATAACAAATTGCGAAACAGTCGAGAAAAACCCGATGGCGGAATTAGAATCTTCATCGCATAGGTTCGACCCTCCTCGAGTCCCTCTACCGCCCCCTCAATCCCCGCAATTTTTACGTAATATACCTGCCCTGCAAAGCCCCCACCTACGAACCGTTCAACAACCAAATGCACTCGCGCTGTATTTGCCTGCCCGAAGCCGCTTATATCATAAGTAAGCTCGGTGCCGGCATCGTAACGGCTGATTCGCATCGGACGATACAGTTTTGCGGCGCGAAATTCGGCCTCAAGCTTCTTACATATTTCAACGCTATATTCTACCGCCATCCTTGCTTTCTAACCTGTCAAAACAGCACATTAGCCGCCCATCCACAAAAAGATAACAATCAGCAAAACAATCGCTGCATACACGCCTGCCAGTAAATCATCGGCCAGTATGCCCCAGCCCTTTGGAAGCTTTTCGAGTTTTCGTATCGGCCAGAGCTTGACAATATCGAACAATCTGAAGAGCAGGAAGCCGCCGGATGTAATAATGCAGATTTGTCCGGTCGTAAGTATTACCGGAATGAAGAACGGGATGGCCAAAAAGGTAACCGCCTGGCCGGCCAGTTCGTCGGCAACAACTTCGCCGGGGTCGTTTTTACCTGTCGCCGCAATCGCAGCAGGCGCGAATTTAACGCAGACAATAGAACCGGCCAAGGCCAAAGCTGCCATTACAATTGATATCGAGGGGCCGGATAAACGAAACTGCCACATCAAGCCAAAGATAATCGTCGGCGGCAGAGAGCCCCACGTCCCCGGAGCCAGAGGCAGACGGCCAAGACCAAAACACGATGTGAGACATCTTTTCATAATCAGGGAAGGGTAACTGAAAGGCGAAAATTAGTCAAAGGTTTGTTGGTTTTTAGTCGTTAGTATTTAGACCTGGGTTTGCCTGGACACCGTTCACTAATGACTGCCGCTCCGGGATTGCGGGAAATTCAGGCTGGCGAACTCGCCGTGATATTTTATTGCAGCGCGGTCGTAGGCTTTTGCGGCCTCTATTTCGTCGCGGAAGCAACCCAGAAATATTTTCTTTCTCTCGAACGTTATCTGAACCTCCCATTTGCGAGTCTTCTTTCTCCAGTAAATTCCTTTATATTTAGAACCGCTCGATTTGGCGAATTTTTTCCTGTTGCGTATGTTCTGTGCTCGCGTGGCGGCTCTGAGGTTTGCTCTCCTGTTGTCCATCCCATCGTGATTAATATGGTCGACCACCATTCCCTTGGGGACTTTGATAACCTCCTGGTGCATGTATGTGAGCCTCTCTTTTCCTTTGCTGGTTGCCAGACGTCCTCGCGTGTAGAAGCAGTTTTTTCCTTTTTGTGCAAACCATTCGTATTCTCGCAGCCGCTTGTAATTGGCCGGGTCCACCTTTGCGTATCTTGGCTGCGCCATGCGAATCCGCCGAAATGCATACCCGTAGCGCTCCCGCCGGTACCAAAGGAGCGGCAGCATGGCGAGTTTCCTGAGCCAACGTGGAATGGTAATAACGAACTGAATTTTCTCACCCCTAATGGTAAATCCGAAATCCTAAGCACGAATCTCTCCGCAGGACACCTTGCGGTGGAAACAATATCGAATTTCAAATGACCGAAATGCTAAAACGTCCAGCCGTTCCGGCTGGTTTGGGACATTTGAAACTTGGAATTTTGAATTTGTTTCGTATTTAGAGTTTAGGATTTAGTATTTTGCTATTTTAAGCCGAGGGCTCAAAAAGCAGGCTCCCTGTAATTAGAGCTACCTGCGTATTTGATTCGAAAAAAGTCCTCGATTCTCGATTCCCGATTCTCGTAACTCGATGTGGGAAAGTGAGTTAAAAAATTTTGATTTTTGCTCTTAGGTATCAGCGTTTTTGATTGACTCGTCCCCGCATTTCGTTGCCTGTGCCCGCGAAGGCGGGT
>JBDRTM010000548.1:0-7801 GCA_043824065.1 Planctomycetota bacterium
GGCTGGTAGTGGTAGCCGAGCGGATTGAAAATATGCTGACGGTTCTTTGCCGGGACAAAAAAGCTGAACTGATAAAGTCCAAATATTCAAAAGATTATCTTGCGGAGGCGGTGCTTGCCATAGCTGCAACAAACAACCATAAACTCAACAGGCGGATATATAAGGATTGTCAGGAATTGGAGGTTTTGTGTAATGTAGTTGATGAGCCGGAGCTTTGTGATTTTTTCGTGCCAGCTGTTGTTAAGCGCGGCGACTTGCAGATAGCCATAGGCACTGAAGGAAATTGCCCTGCTTACGCCGGTCATATAAGAAAGAAGCTGGAAAAGATTTTCACCGAAGAACATGGCCAATTTCTCGCTGAGCTGGAGGCGCTTCGAAAACGGATTATCACAGACGTGGCGGAGCCTGCCGAGCGCAAAGCCCTGTTGGGGAAATTAGCCGATGATAAGTCGTTCGAATATTTTATTGAAAACGGTCCGGCTCAATGGCGAACCTTTGCTGAGGGACTTATCAAAAAAGTTCCCCCCCTGCTTTCGCAGGGGTGACAAGCCTGGGCGGTAATAACGTAAAGAATATCGAACATCCACCGCAAGGTGTCCTGTGGAGAACAGGAAATACCGAAGTAAAAAGTTGAGATTGCCGCGTCCGCCTTTGGCGGACTCGCAATGACTTTTTCAATGGATTCCTCGGCTCCGCTGCGCTACGCTCGGAATGACGGTGGTGTATGTCGCGCTCGGAATGACGCTTGCCTTTAGGACTGGTAAAGAAATTAGGCTTCTATTTTGTCAATTACCACTTGTAAGTACTTTTGGCGGTGGCCTATGCGTCTCTTGCTGTTTTTGCGTCTGCGAAAGTGCGTCGGATAAAGCTTTTCGCCCTTGACGACAGCGTCCTGAGCTGTGGTCTTAAATGAAGCAATAACCTTGGCACCTTTCAAGAATGGGGTGCCGATTTTGACTTTTTCGCCGTCCTTTATAAATAAAACTTTGTCCAGCTCGATTGTCTTGGCATCGGGCGAAATATCTGTCAGGTCGATATTCAAACAATCGCCTTCGGCGACTTTATATTGCTTTGAGCCTTGTTCAATTACTGCATACATTTCAAAAAACTCCTATCTTTTATAAATTAAAAACCGAATAGAAGCGGAATTTTACATATTCAATCATTTTTTGTAAAGTAAATTATCAGATTTTTTTGTATTCTATTACCCAATATGAAATTAAAAACTTGGCTGACAGCCTAATCGGGAACAATTTTATGCAGATAGCCATGATACAAGACAAAATCGTTCCGGCAGAAGAGCTTGAAGCGGTGTATCTCGACCGCGGGATATTCTTCGGCGATGGGGTTTATGAAGTGGTGCGAAGCTACGACGGCAAGATTTTCGTGCTCGAGGAACATATGCAAAGGTTCGCCAACAGCCTGACCGCGATTGGAATAGCGGGCGTGGATCTTGACCAGATTCGCAGCCGGGTCCGGAAGGCTTCTGACGCTGCCGGCATTTCCAACGCCAAGATATATTTTCATATTACCCGAGGTTCGGCACCGCGAAAGCATGCCTACGATGTTAACTTAAAGCCAAATTTTTTCCTGACCGTCACAGAATTAGAGGATGACTCAGAAGCAAAGACCAATGGTATTGCGGTATCGACACATCCGGATTGGCGATGGAAACGATGTGAGATAAAATCGCTGAACCTGTTAGCCAATGTTCTCGCCCGTCAGGAGGCTGTTAACAAGGGCTGTGCCGAGGCAATACTCGTCGATGAGAAGGGCTTTATAACCGAAGGTTCCAGCTCGGCATTTTTTGCAATCTTCGGACGAACACTGCAAACCACAGCTCTTACAGCTAATATTCTGCCTTCCATTACGCGCAAATATGTGATTAGGGCAGGTAACAATATCGAATTAGAAACAATGGAAAAATCATTAACGCCGCAACAGGCAAGTGACGCCGATGAGCTGTTTATTGCCTCAACCACGAACGATATTATTCCTGTGGTCAGATTCGACGAGAAGCTGATCGGAGACGGCAAGCCCGGAAAATATACGAAACTGCTCATCCAGGAATTTCGCTCATTTACAGTATGAAGCTTTGAGATGGAAGATTCTATCTACAGAGGCGATAAGTACCGTTTCACAGTATATGCGAAACCTTAGCGATACTTACCTCCGTACCAAAGAATGAAGATAAATTTAGCTTGGTCAGGTAAGGATGACAATGTATTCACGTGAGTTTTTTGAACAGCTTTATCGCACACTTTACACTATTCGGGTATTCGAGACCGAATGTATCAAACTCTATCGGCAGGGTCTGATTATCGGCTATTTTCATCCTTACCTCGGTGAGGAAGCGATTGCCACAGGTGCCTGCGCGGCTCTGCGCCAGGATGATTACATCGTCAGTACGCATCGCGGTCACGGCCATTGTATTGCGCGGGGTGGCGAGCTCAAAAAAATGGTAGCTGAGGTCCTGGGCAGAGAGGCCGGCTATTGCCGAGGCCGGGGCGGCTCAATGCACATCGCCGACGTAAATATCGGCAACATCGGCGCCAACGGCATTGTGGGCGGCGGCATTCCCATCGGAGTCGGAGCAGGTCTCGGCATACATATTCGAGGTGGTAACCAGGTGGTGGTGATTTTCTTCTCTGACGGGGCCTGCAACAACGGTGTCTTCGCCGAGTCTCTGAATCTGGCAGCGATATGGGATTTGCCTGTGATATTTCTGCTGGAGAACAATCAATATGCGGTTTCGAGTCCTATCGAGGAAATGAGCCGAATCCCGGACCTATATAAAAGAGCCGAGGGTTATGGAGTTACGGCTTATCAGGTGGATGGCAACGATGTCCTTGCCGTCTATGAGAAGACAAAAGAAGCAGCAGAGGCCTGTCGCAAGGGCAAAGGGCCGGTAATGATAGAGGCAGAGACCTATCGCCAGGGGGGACATCACGTAAATGACCCAGGGCTGTATATGCCCAAGGACAAGCTGGAATACTATAAATCTAAAGACCCTGTCGATATCGGCCGGAAGTATTTGCTGGAAGAGACAAAGTGTACCGAGCAAGAGGCGGCAGCTATCGAACAGCAAGCTCAGCAGGCAATGGAAGAAGCTATCGAATTTGCGAAGAACAGTCCCGAGCCATCTGTTGAGAAGTTCTTAGAAGAGGTCGAGCAAAATTGAGCGAAGATACAAGCAAATCTGACGGACAAGGCATCAAGCGGATAATGTACCGAGAAGCTCTTAATGAGGCACTGCGGGAAGAATTACGCCGTGATGAAACTGTCTTTGTGATGGGTGGTGGTATCGGCCAACGCGGCGGTTCCTACAAAGTTACCGTTGGTCTGCTCGATGAGTTCGGCCCCCGCCGGATTATAGATACTCCCATCTCGGAGGCGAGCTTTACGGGGGCGGGCGTCGGAGCTGCGATTACCGGGATGCGGCCGGTAGTGGAGATACTGTTTATCGATTTTGCGTCCCTGATTATCGACCAGATTGTAAACCAGGCCGCCAAATACAGGTTTATGAGCGGCGGCAGGGGCAAGGTCCCGATGGTTCTTAGGACGCAGGGAGGCAGCGGCAACGGGCTGGCCGCCCAGCATTCCCAGAGTCTCGAAGCGTGGTACTATCATACTCCGGGTCTTAAAGTGGTGATGCCCTCGACGCCCTATGATGCCAAAGGCCTGCTCAAAAGTGCCATAAGAGAAGATGACCCGGTCATGTTTATCGAGCACAAGCTTTTGTATATGACCGGGGGTGCCGTTCCGCAGGACGAATACACCATCGAGCTTGGAGTTGGTGACATCAAACGCAGGGGAAACGATGTGACGATTATCGCCTGGTCCAATATGGTGCCTCGGGCGCTCTCGGCCGCCGAGAAGCTCGCCCAGCAGGGAATTGAGGTTGAAGTGATTGACCCCCGGACACTGGTTCCTCTGGATAAGCGGCTTATTCTTGAGTCGGTTAAAAAAACCGAGCACGTGGTGATTGTGCAGGAGGCCGTTCGCAGAGGCGGGGTGGCTTCCGATATAGCTTCAATCATTCAAGCTGAGGCGTTCGATTTTCTTGATGCCCCTATCGAAATTGTAGCGGGCAAGAATACACCGATACCATTCAACGTTCATCTCGAAAGGGCCTCGGTGCCACAGGAAGGGGATATTATAGAAGCGGTAAGAAAAGTGTTACATCTGTAAGAAATATCTGGGAGTAAGAAAAGCTATGCCACTTGAGAATATGAAAGCTATGCTGTGTAAGGCAGCCGGTGAGGGTTATGCCGTCGGCGCCTTTAATATCCTTGATTACAATTCTACCAAGGCCGTCGTCCGGGCTGCGGAATATGCAAACGCTCCGGTGATCATTCAAACATCGGCCAAGACGGTCATATTCTGGGGCCCCACATCCATCATCTCCTGGGTAAGGCAGCTTGCCGGCCCATCAAGTGTACCGATTGCTCTGCACCTTGACCACTGCAAGGATTTAGGCCTTATCAAAGAATGTATCGAATCGGGGTGGACCTCGGTTATGATTGATGCCTCTTCAAAGCCATTTGAAGAAAATCTTGCTTTGAGTCGGCAGGTTGTACAAATGGCGAGGCCGAAGGATATTACTGTTGAAGCCGAGATCGGGGCCATAGTTGGTGTTGAAGACGACATCCATGTCAAAGAACAGGAGGCTCACCTGGCTGACCCTGAACAAGCAATCAAGTTTTGTGCGGAAGTCAAGCCGGACTGTTTCGCGCCAGCCATTGGGACGGCTCACGGAGTTTATAAGGGCGTACCCAGAATCGCTTACGAACTGCTCGAAGAAATCGCAACAAAGACGGCTGTCCCCATAGCGCTGCACGGTGGGACGGGTCTTGCAGATGATGTGTTCAAGAAGTGTATTTCGCTTGGTTGTGCGAAAGTAAACATATCGACCCAGCTCAAATATGCGTTCATCGATGGATTTGTTGCTTACCACGAAGCTCACAATACGGAATACAACCCGCTGAAAGTCATCGATGCCCAGTTCAACAAGCTAACAACGGGGACTATTGAGAAGATAAAGCTATTCGGCAGTGCAGGAAAGGCCTGACACCTGTGCAAAGGCTTCTGCAAAATTGAGGTTAGGCATATATTATTTAAGGAAATCTGTTTTTTTGATTTTCTTAAATAATCACCTAACTGCTTATTACACAATAACTTACTGTTTGAAAAGAAAAATCAAAAGCTTGTCCTCACGAAAGTGGGGAACGATTTTTTCTTTTCAAAGTATGCCTAACCTCAATTTTGCATAACACCTATAGGTGCAGACAAAGGAGAATATGTAATGGCTACAACAATTATCATGCCGCAGGTAGGGCAAGATATAAAAACAGGTGTTATCGTGGAGTGGTGCGTAAAAGAAAATGACTATGTGAATAAAGGCGATGTAGTTGCAATAGTAGAATCCGATAAGGCAACATTTGAGGTGGAAGCGTATGAGTCAGGTGTTTTACTCAAAATTCTATATGATGCCGGTGCCGAGGTGCCGGTACTTGACCCTATTGCGTATATTGGAGAGCCGGGAGAAAACATAGAAGAATCAGAGACAACAGATGTGGCTACTAATGAAACAATTGAAATAGCACCTTCACGAAAAGAAAAAGTCGAAAAAGAAACTAAACTGACCCGGAAATCCGGGGCCGCTGTATCACCCGCCGCGAAACGAGTTGCTCGAGAATACGGCGTTGATTTAAGCGAAATAACAGGAAGCGGGCCGGATGGACGGATACTTAAACAAGATGTTCTGGCAGCGGCAGACGACAGAGGACAGAAGACAGACGACAGAAGACAGACGACAGAGGACAGACTCTGACTTCTGACTTCCGACTTCTGACTTCCGTTCAGAAAGGAGACCGTAATGAAAGCCATTATTTTCGATTGTGACGGTGTTTTGGCTGATACCGAACGGGACGGGCATAGAGCTGCTTTCAACAAGGCATTTGCAAAAAAAGGATATGCGATAGAGTGGGGTGTTGAGCTGTACGGAAAACTGTTGGAAGTTTCCGGCGGCAAAGAGCGCATGAAGCACTACTTCGACAGCCACGGCTGGCCTGGTGATGTTGCGGATATGGAGGCGCTCATCAAAGAATTGCATAAACTCAAAACGGACTTATTTCTACAAATTATTGAATCAGGAGAACTGCCTCTACGTCCCGGCGTGGCAAGACTTGTTGATGAGGCTATCGCCGCGGATGTTACCTTGGCCGTTTGCTCTACCTCCCACGAGCGGGCGGTCAATCTCGTAGTAGAGAAGCTGCTCGGCCCTGAGCGGAAGGCACGTTTCAGTGCCATCTTGGCCGGTGACGTTGTGTCAAAGAAAAAACCGGACCCGGAAATTTATAACCTGGCTTCAAAAAGACTGGGTCTTGAGCCATCCGAATGTGTGGTAATAGAAGACAACCGTAACGGTCTGCTTTCGGCAAAAGCCGCAGGTATGAACTGCGTTATCACCACAAACGGCTATACAAAGGACGAGGATTTCACAGAGGCCGACCTTGTGGTCTCCGAACTGGGCGATACGCCGAACGTTCAAGTAACTCTGGAGACTATCAGAAATATCATTGAGAAAAGCTGATATCCATCGAGGAAAATTTATGAAAATATTTTTAGACACAGGTAATTATGAAAAAAACAATACTCGCATTCGGTGAAGTACTCTGGGACATACTGCCTTCACGCACCATTCTCGGGGGTGCCCCGTTTAATTTCGCTTATAGGGCGAATTCGCTCGGCGATATGGGTCTGATGATAAGCCGTCTCGGCCGGGATGAGCTCGGCAGCAAAGCCTGTGACCAAATCGTTCAACTGGGCTTAGATACAAGGCTCATCCAGTGGGATGAGCAATTTCCCACGGGTACCGTTCAGGTCAGCTTCGATGAACAGAATAATCCTGACTATTTCATCACACCAGAAGCTGCCTACGACCGGATTGAGCTGACTGAAGAGCTGCTTGAGGCTGCATCAGCGGCCGACTGCCTGTGCTTTGGAACTTTGTCCCAGAGGGCCGGAACATCACGTAAGACCATCGAGGAACTTTTGGAAAACGCGGATGGGAGCATTAAATTCTTAGATATAAACCTTCGAAAAAAGTGCTATAGCTTAGAGACTGTGACTTTCTCACTTCAAAAAGCAGACGTTCTAAAATTGAATGAAGATGAGGCCCACCAGCTTGGTGATATGCTGGGTATCAAACACCGAAGTCTTCCGGAATTCTGCCAGGAAGTGTTAAGTAAGTGGTCTCTTAAATATTGTCTGGTGACGCTCGGTGAAAGCGGGGCTTTTGCATCTTCAGACAATGGTGAAAAAGTCTATATTCCTGGGCATAAGGTGTCCCTTGCAGATTCACTTGGCTCCGGAGATGCCTTTTCGGCAGGGTTTGTGTATAAACTTTTGCGAGATGCGTCAATATCCGAGGCATGTGAATTCGGCAATGTATTAGGTGCGCTGGTCGCAGCGAAGGAAGGCGCGACATCGTTAGTGACATTAAATGAAATAGAGATGTTTTGTAATCAGGACTGTCAGCGAATCGTCCATCCTGATTTGGAAGCGTTTACAAGCTCTTAATTTAAATAAGGGTCCTGCAAAATCGAGGTTAGACATACTTTGGAAAGGAAAAATTGTTTTTTAATTTTTTCTTTTCAAATAGTACGTTGTTGTGTAATAGACAGTTAGCTGATTATTCAAGAAAATCGAAAACCTGATTTTCTTAAATAATCACCTAATTGCTTATTACACAATAACTTACTGTTTGAAAAGAAGAAATCAAAAAACGTTTTTCTTT
>JBDRTM010000549.1:0-2867 GCA_043824065.1 Planctomycetota bacterium
TCATCAGCCAAATGATACGTCTTGTCAACACCCTCAAACGTCAACGGCGTATGAAGTGTTATAAAATCGCAATCAAAAAGCTCTTTTAGCGGCAAATATTTTGCCTCGCCGGTTTCTCTTTGCAAAGGCGGGTCGTTCAGATAAATCTGCATCCCCAAAGCCGCGCACTCATTTGCCACCCTGCTCCCAACATTACCTACGCCTATAATGCCTATTGATTTGTCTTCCAGGTCAATATCGTACTTTCGCCCGATTTCGAGCAGCCCGGCAATAACATATTCTGCCGCAGAGTTGGAGTTTGACCCCGGCGCCGATGCAAAACCGATATTGTTCCGCCGTAGAAAGTCAACATCGATATGGTCAAAACCGATTGTGGCAGTAGCTACAAAACGCACCTTGCTGCCGGTGAGCAAATCCGCACCTACCGGCGTGATACTACGAACCAAAAGAACATCGGCATCATTAACAACACCGGGCGTTATCTCCCGGCCGCCAACAATTTTAACTTCGCCCATGGAAGAAAAGCACTCTGCCACAAACGGTATATTCGCATCTGCAATTATCTTCATCTCGTCGCTTCGCCTTCTTACGGGACTTTTTTCTAACCTCTTTCACAAGAAAGTTTTATGGATAAGTATATTGAATTCGATACGGATAGCAAGAAAACTGTGGTATAGGACCACATCCCTTTGAAAATATTTAAATTTTCCTCTTGACGAGAAGGTAGGTAATATGGTATAGATATAATTGTTAGGTTCTATGTTTTTGGCTTTTGAGCTGTGTAAATTTTCTGGTTTTTCGAGTAGAGGAGGAGTTATTATACAAGGCAGAGAGTTGTAGTGGAAACTTCGTGCTTTGCAGTGAACATATTTTGCATTTCAATTAACAACCTATATTTATTTTTTGAGCCCCACCCGTCGAAGACGGGACAGGGTGAAGGAGGATTATTATGTACAGGAAATTTTCACTTATAGTTGTGGTGGTGTGCACCTTGCTATTGGGTGGAATAACACAGGCGGCTGGGCTAGATATCACCGCACCAGGGGATACCGTCCAGGGTGTTCCGAACGATAACGATTGGCCTGGTGCTGAAACACCTCCCCTGGCGATTGATGATAGCACTTCGACGAAGTATCTGCATTTCAAAGGATTTACTCAGTCCACAGGTTTCCAGGTTACACCATCAGCCAGCCAGACTATTGTTGTTGGGGTGACTTTAACCACGGCGAATGACGCAGTAGAGCGTGATCCGGTTGGATTTGAACTCTATGGTTCTAATGTGAGCATAAATGGGCCTTATACGTTGATAGCCAGTGGCGATATCGTCGATTTCAGCCAAACGACGGCGTGGCCGCGCTTCACAATGAACGAAACGCCGATTTTGTTTGATAATGATGTAGCATACGATCACTATCAAGTTCTATTCACGGCTGTTCGAAATCCGGGAAGTGCGAATAGTATGCAGATCTCCGAAGTTGAACTATTAGGGACGGGCCTAAACTCCGCGAGCCCCGAGCCCGCTGATGGTGCTATGATTCGGGATACATGGGTAAGTCTGAACTGGTTGCCGGGAGATTTTGCGGCCTCGCATGATGTGTACTTAGGCGAGAATTTTGACGACGTGGATGCCGGTACCGGCGATACGTTCCAGGGCAACCAGACAGGAACATATTTTACTATAGGCTTTCCTGGATTTCCTTATCCGGATGGTCTTGTTCCGGGCACAACCTATTACTGGCGAATCGACGATATTGAAGCTGACGGTACTACGATACACAAAGGCAAGAACTGGAGCTTTACGATTACCCCCAAGTTTGCCTTGAATCCCAATCCGGTTGATGGTACCGAGTTTGTTGATCCGAATGTGGAACTTAGCTGGGAGGTTGGTTTTGGTGCGATGTTGCACCACATATACTTCGGCGATAACTTTGCCGATGTGAACAACGGCACGCCGGATACGTACAAAGGCCCATCGGGTTTTTCAAAATATACACCCGGCACGCTTGAATTGGGGAAGGCTTTCTACTGGCGTGTCGATGAGTTCAACGGCTTCGAGACATATAAAGGCGATGTTTGGAGCTTTACGACTCCGGGCGCAGTCGGCAGTGTGTATCCTCGTAATGGCGCTGTAGATGTAAGGCAGACACCGATTCTTGAGTGGTCGCCGGCGGATAATGCCGCTTCGCACAATGTGTATTTCGGCACAGATAAAGATGCCGTGCGCAATGCCAATACCGGTTCGCCAGAGTATAAAGGCAGCAGGGACCTTGGTTCCCAGAGCTATGACCCCGGAAAACTTGAGTGGGATACTACTTACTATTGGCGTGTTGATGGTGTCGATAATGCCAATCCCGATAGTCCCTGGGTAGGCCTTGTCTGGAGCTTTACGACAGCCGACTTCCTTATAGTGGACGATTTTGAGCCCTACAATGACCTTGATCCCACTGATCCCGCGAGCAACAGGATATTTAACACGTGGATAGACGGATACGGCGTCCCGACAAACGGCTCTCTCGTTGGTTATGATGTTCCTCCCTTTGCCGAGCAAACCATCGTTCACAGTGGCAATCAGTCGATGCCGCTTTACTACGACAACAGTGTTGGTTATTCTGAGGCGGCTTTGACATTGACTTACCCGCGTGACTGGACCGAGAAAGGTGTTGACACACTGACAATTTGGTTCGTAGGCAGTTCGGCTAACGCTGCTGAGACGTTGTATGTTGCTCTCAATGGCAGTGTGGTGGTCTATCATGATAATCCTGATGCAGCACAGACATATACCTGGACGGAATGGAATATCGACCTGCAGGGTTTTGGCGGCATGTTCGTAGTTTTCCGGAATGGGCGTGATTATTCGACCCTTGATA
>JBDRTM010000550.1:0-9914 GCA_043824065.1 Planctomycetota bacterium
AGAAGTATCCTTTTCCGAAGCTACTTGAAGAATTGGAGTCTGCGGCTGTCGGTAAACTTACAGCTAATAATGAAGATGTACGTCTGGCTGATGTGGTCATTGCCTGGAATGTATTCCAGCATTTTTATCCGTATTTTGATGTTGTAAATGTGGATTGGGACTCAGAGTTAACAAATGCGCTGCGAAAGGCGATGACAGATAAAAATGAAAGAGATTTCTACTATACACTCAGCCGACTCATTGCCAAGCTTCAAGATGGACATGGAGGTGTCAAGCATGAAATAGAAAACAAATGGGCAGGTTTGCCATTTCGTGTTGACTGGATTGAAAATCAAGTGGTTGTCACTGCGTGCAAAGAACCAACAAAAGTGAAAATAGGAGATATTATCCTATCGGTCGACGGTACCAAAGCCGAACAGACATTATTGGATGCCGAGCAATATATTTCTGGGTCGCCGCAATGGAGAAGATATGTAGCTCTGCGACGATTTGGATATGGAGATAGAGGTACAAAGGCGAATTTAGTTATTAAAAGAGGCAATCAAACATTTGAAGTCGAAGTAGAAAGAAACTATATAGCTCATACACGTCATGCTGTTTCTGAATCGAAAAGGCCTAAAATAGATGCAATTAAAGATGACATCTATTACGTCGACCTGACCAGAGCACAATGGAAGGAGATAAAAGAAAGGATCCATGACTTAGCAGAGGCTAAAGGAGGTGTCATCTTTGACTTACGGGGATATCCTAGCGTAGGTCAGGATGTTATTCGTCATTTATTGCGGGAAAAAGATACTTCTGAGGCCTGGATTAGAGTTCCGCGAATCATTTATCCAGACTTAGCGAACATCGTAGGTTACAGAGAAGGTGGATGGGAACTGAAGCCCAAGAAGCCCCGAATCAAGGGGAAGGTGGTTTTCTTGACCGATGCCAGAGCTATCAGTGCCGCAGAGTCTTATATGAGTTTTGTTGAGCATTACAAGCTTGGCGAGATTGTAGGCCAACCCACAGCAGGAACCAATGGAAATGTAAATCCTTTTCGGCTTCTCGGAGGCTTTACAGTTCGTTGGACCGGAACGAAAGTTTTAAAACATGATGGTTCACAACATCACCTGATTGGTATTCTACCGACAGTACCAGTAAAAAGAACCATAAAAGGAGTAATTGAAGGAAGAGATGAGTTTCTTGAAAAAGCGTTAGAAATAATCAACAAGCAATAGTTTTTCGTATTCTGAATTATGCTTGCAAAGAAGGTTCTTTAAAGTGGATGAATTATTTGAACGCTACTATCTTCTTATGGGATTTTCAAGACATTATTGTCCATAACTGAAATAGGGACAAAATTTATCAGAGCCACACAAATTATGCTCCGCTGATACTTTTATGATAGAGAGATAGATGATGGACGGGCAAAGCAAATATAACCAATCGGTTCAGGCCTTTGCCGAGGCGTGTAGTTGTCTGCCGGGCGGTGTGAATTCGCCGGTTCGGGCGTTCGGGGGGGTGGATGTGGCTCCTCTTTTCATTGAAAGTGCAAAGGGTTCAAAAATCCGCGATATTGACGGCAATGAATACATCGACTACGTAAGCTCATGGGGGCCGATGATACTCGGACACGCCCATCCGAAGGTATTGGAAGCTATCGCCGCCGCCGCACGCAAGGGCACGTCATTCGGGGCCCCGACATTGGCTGAGACCGCCCTGGCGAAGAAGATAATTTCCGCCTTCGATTCGATTGAGAAGGTCCGGCTGGTAAGCAGCGGCACCGAGGCGGTAATGACGGCTATCCGGCTCGCCCGGGGGTACACCAAAAAGGACTTAATAATCAAGATGGTCGGCTGTTATCACGGGCACAGCGATTCGCTTCTGGTTGCTGCCGGTTCCGGCCTTGCCGAGGGTGCCATCGCATCCAGTCCCGGCGTTCCTGATTCGATTGCGAAGCTGACCGTCATAATTGACTATAACGATATTGAGGCGGTAACAAAGGCATTCCAAATGTACAAGGGAAAAATCGCGGCGGTTCTGGTTGAGCCTGTTGCCGCAAATATGGGTGTAGTGCCGCCGATTGATGGGTATCTTCAGACGCTTCGGAATTTATGCGACCAGAATGACTCGCTTTTGATATTTGATGAGGTGATAACCGGCTTTCGCTTGGCCCTCGGTGGAGCACAGGAGCTTTTTGGTATAAAAGCTGATATTACCTGTTTAGGTAAAATCATAGGAGGTGGACTGCCTGTGGGGGCTTTTGGCGGTCGAGCTGATATTATGGACATGCTCGCTCCGCTCGGGCCGGTCTATCAGGCAGGGACACTTAGTGGTAATCCGCTTGCAACGGCGGCGGCAAACGCGACACTGGATATACTCTGTGAGGCGGACTCGTATGAAAGACTCGAGTCTTCAGCAGCTTTGTTGGAGGCCGGATTAGCTAATGCCGCTAAAGACGCCGGTATTGCCGTTACAATTAATCGCCTCGGCTCGATTATGAGCTGTTTCTTCACTGATACCGCCCTGCCTTCTGGCCCGCCGCCCCGGCTTGCGTCGGGAGACGCAGGGGCAGGCGAAAGCAAGAAGGGGGGCAAGCAAATACGAAACTTTACAGATGTTCAGTCAACCGATATAAAACGATTCAAGAAATTCTTTGCCCTGATGTTAGAACAGGGGATATATCTTGCACCCAGCGCTTATGAGGCGATGTTTGTTTCGTTGGCCCACAGCAAAGCGGACATTGAGAAGACTATTGAAGCAGCAAAAAATAGTTTCCAAAAGATAAAAAATGAGAAATAACCCCGCACCAATTGCCCGGGAGAGAAAAATCGGCCCTTTCAACGGCTTCCGGTCTCCGGCTCGAAATCAATTGGTGCCGGGCAAAAAAATTTCTTGCACATACCGCAGAAGTAGAACATAATAGTTCAAGAAGGATTGCTGGATGCTCACGGGAATGGTGAGTAGTTAAATTGTGAGTGGTGAGTAGTTAATTGACCCATTAACCAATCACCTATTAACCCAATTTAGGAGATTTAAAAATGAACGAGAACCAGGCCGGCCCAAGCAGTTTATTGGATACTACCGATTGTCTTGAAGCGATTGGGGTGTTCAGGGGATGGAAAAACTTTTTCTTTATCATTGTAGTTTTGTGTCTTCTGCTGTTACAGGCAAGCTTTTGGGGTGTAAATACCGGCTACATCCCGGCAAAAGAGTGTCCCGGTAACCAGGCTGTTGCTGTGGGCGGGGGCTTGAGTGAGGATGTGCAGGACGTTGGCGAGGCTGCAAAAAAAGTGGCTGCCGAGCAAAATGAGCCGGCCGAAGCAGAAATGGAGAATCCTCTGTTTGGAATAACCTTCAAACATTTAGCGATGGGTATCCGGGTTGCTAATGCCATACTGGTATTAGCGGGGCTGCTTTACTGTCTGACAATACTTTTGTCTTTGAAGGTTTCGCTGGTAGGCAGGCTCGGGGGAATGAACCATATCAGCAGAGCGTTTTTCCTCTCGCTGGTTATGCTTATTCTGCTGCTGCCCTGGCAGAGAGTCTTTGGCGGTGTAGTTCTCGGAGCAATATATTCGCCCTGTGAGCTGGTGAAGTGGAGTTCTGCTGAAACCCCAGGTATATTCGGTATCATCCTTTACTATCTGCGGTTTAGCGGCTACTGGCTGTTAATACTGTTACTGCTTATCTTTTCCCAGCTTCGCAGCGGCCGCTGGACAAAGTCGATTCTTCGCCGACTCGAGGTCATATAAAAGTTTCCATTTTGGGACCATTCAGCCCCCCTGAAGCGGGAATCTGATAAAATGTGTCCCTTAAAAAGATGGCTGAAGTGGAACGGCGAAACGATTGATAATTGATTATTTTGTGTCTGTGCCGTTCTCTGTGGTTAATCTCTTTTCATACGATGCCTTGTGGCTCACCCCGCAGGAGATTTATCCTTACTCGATAAAGGGAACAAAAATGGACCGAATTGAACGTATAGGGGTGTCGCTTGATAAAAAGCTGCTTTCGATGTTCGATGGGCTTATTGCCAAGCAGGGCTATCAGAGCCGGTCTGAGGCCATACGTGACCTTGTACGCCGGCAATTAAGTGAAGAGCGTCTCGGCGACCCAAAAGCCAAAGGGGTCGCCGCTGTATTTCTGGTTTACGACCATCACTCGACAAAGCTCACGGACAGGCTGATAGGGCTGCAACATTCGCATACTCTGGGTTCGTCCCTGCAGGTGATTTCTTCTTTGCACGTTCACCTGGATGAGCACGATTGTCTGGAGGTGATTGTGCTTCGAGGACAGGTCGGCGAAATCAATAAAGTGGCGGAAAGCATATTGAGCATGAAGGGTGTTAAATTAGGACGTCTCAATGTTATGGCAACTTAATCTGGGATTCTTTCTTCATAGAATGAATTGACGATTTGCGATTTGCGATTTATAATCCCCGTCGAAAATTAACGGGGCGATTAGCTCAGTTGGCTAGAGCGCACGGATCACACCCGTGAGGTCACAGGTTCGAATCCTGTATCGCCCATTAGTATGGGCCGGAGCGGAAAAGACTCACTTAAACGATATTTCCAGAAGAATATTTAGGCTGTTAGAAAAAGTATTGTGCGGCAAATGGCCACAGTATCAGTAATGTGTAGGGCCGCTTCAAAGATGGTGCCAAATCGTCTTTTATTTGGCGACAGCTTTGACCGGCCCGGCAGCAGCAGCGAAACCTTTTAGTTTTAGCTCAAGCAATCTCACTCACTCGAAGAGGGCGGGCAGGGAGATTGCGGTCGTGAGAATAAGATGGATGCTTATGAGCAGAAGGCGGTTTCGTTCAGGCGTCAGCCTTTTATCCCACCCTCTTTGGTTCCGGCTACGCCGGGTTAGGGGCTATACAATGCAAGCTCTTAATAAAAACGAAAAACTGGAGAAAAACTATTTAAAAAAAGTGTACCGGTAGCTCCTCTTTTTTGCTTTTTTTGCTAAACAAAAAGGGGGTGTTATTCTATGCCGGCTCTCTTTTAACCCACTATTGTTGAATAACCAGTAACGTGCATCCAATTTTTTTGACAGTACCGGGTTGTTAGTACCGACGACCACCACCGCCGCCGTAACCACCGCCGCCGCCACCGCCGCCACGACCACCACCGCCACGGCCGCCACCGCCACCGCCACCGCCACGACCACGACCGCCACCGCCACCGCCACCACCGCCTCTGCCACCACCGCGGTCAGTTTTGGGGCGAGCTTCATTGACATTCACAGCGCGGCCCATCAAATCCTTGCCATTCATTTCTTCGATAGCCTTTTGCGCCTCCTGCTTAGAGGGTATTTCCACGAATCCGAACCCCCTGGATTCACCGCTAAATCTATCCTTTATAATGTTGACAGATTCGACTTGGCCAAAAGCTTCAAAAGCCTGACGCAAGTCATCTTCGGTTGTCTGGTTTGACAAATTTCCCACATAAATATTCACTTCGAGTCCCTCTTTTTAAACCTTAACCTTAATTTTCTCTACCAGCTAACATTCCTGGACTTTCCAAAGTATAAAACTTAATTTATGCTAAGTATAGGACAAAACAGCGCTCTTGGGAAGCTAAAAAAATATAAAAAAGACGGAATATTGAAATATATTCGCCGATTATGACGCATTTTCTATTATTTCGGGGATTGATAGTCTTACCGGCATCAGCTATTATTATTTCCGGTGGATTTTGCTAAATAAATTTACCTCTGTCTGAATGTTGCTCAAGCCTTTAGGCGTATAAAAAAAATCCTTGGGAAAATGCGTATTTGGTATTACATTATGGGCAAAATTAGGTCCTTAATAAAGAACCGGAATTCGACCCGGCAACGCTGGGTTCTGATCCATACCCGCCGGTGGCGGGTCGGAATTTTCTGTAGAGGCGTCTTTGGATAATCCGACAAAAAATCATATCCCGCTGACCAGAATCCAGAAGCTCATCGGCGAAAGGATGTTAAAATCCAAGCTGAGCAAGCCCTGTTTTTACGTTGGTTCGAAGGCGGATATTACCGAGCTTATGGCCATGCGGCCCAAGCTTAGAAAGTCGTTGGGCGTCAAAATAACGACGAATGCCTTCTATATTCATGCTCTGGGTCTGGCGGTGCAAAAATATCCTCTCGCGGCAGGTAAGTTTGATGGTGACAATATAAGGATAGCCGAACGTGTGAATGTTGGCTTTGCGGTTAATGCTCCGCAGGGCCTTGTTGTGCCGGTGGTGAAGGATGCCGGGGAAAAAACGTTGCCGGAAATTGCCCGTGAGGAACAATCGCTGACCGATAAAGCACGTGATAATCAATTGACACTTGAGGACATAGAAGGCGAAACTGTAGCGTTGAGCAATCTTGGCGTGTATGGCATTGATTCTTTTCTGGGGATCGTGCCGCCGCCGGCCAGCACTATATTGGCTGTTGGTAATGTCGTCCACACAGTCATCTATGAAAATGATAAAATAACGGTGCGAAAAATTGTCAGTCTGTCTCTGGCGGCTGACCAGAGAGTTATCAATGAGACTTATGCTGCTGAGTTTCTAAGTTTCATTACGGAAGAGCTGCAAAACCCGCAACGGTTGATTTGACGGAAATTCTGAGTCGGAGACCACCCTAAGTTTTATTGAGTTAAGATGTCGCCCGAGAGACTATTCTACTATCACTGTTTCGTCGGGCTGTATGCCAAGCCGTTCGAATCTTTTACCTCGGCTTTTTTCGTCACCGATGTTAATTTCCCGGGCGAGTTTTCCCACTCTGAGCGCATGCTCTCTGGGAACAACCAGCACACCATCACCATCAGCAACTATTAGATCGCCGGGGTAAACAAGGACGCCGGCACAATTAATGGGAAAGTTATAGGATTCGGCAATGAGTCTTCCGGGTCGAACTCCGCGGGAGCTGTATCCGTTTTTGCAATAGACCGAAATCTTCTTTACCTTAACAATCTCATCGGTGTCCCTGGCACCGCCATTTGTTACGACTCCTACCACACCTTTTTCCGCCCAGCCGAGGCTATTATTGGAGCCGATAAAACCACATTCGGGGATTCCACCGGCATCGATAACGACGATGTCTCCGGGTTTTGCCGTTTCGAGCCAGGCATCAGGGGCCCTTTTATATTGCTGAGATTTGAATTTCTTGAACCCTTCAAGGTCAGGAAACGAGTTTTGTCCGACTCTGACATCAGTAGGCACATGGCGAACAGTAATGGCAAATCCTATTACTCTGTGAGAAAATTTTTCTACATCCCGCCAGAGGGGTCGGATATTTTTGTCCATTAAACCTATGTCCTGCAGGCCAATCAGGTCCATGCCGTCAAGCACATCCGTGAGTCGCAAATTCTTATACAGCTCAAGGATTTCTTTTCGTGCCTGTTTGCTGTCATCGAAACTTTTATTCGTTAGCAGCCTGACGCCTTTAGGTGTTGTAAGCTTCAGTTCGTTTGATTTTCGCGCTTCTGTGACAGGAATGCCGGATACCAAAATAAGTAATAGTAATGTGATAAGACTGACGCATTTAGATTTACATTTAGTTGAGCAATACATAGCGACCTCCTGATAATGGTTTATAAAATTTTTTCTACCTAATTCGAGAGACACAGGTTACACTAAAACCTGCCCAAAAACAATGCAAATATTTTTTTGTTTAAGAACCTGCCGCCGGAGAACAGTATCTATTTTTACCTTGCTCTGCGGAAGGCCAAGGTCCCGGCTGAGATGCACATCTACGAAAAGGGCGGCCACGGATTTGGCCTCGGCAAACAGAATACAGCCGAATCAAGCTGGCCGGTCCGATGTGAAGATTGGATGCGAGGACAGGAACTTTTGGATAAGAAAAAATAAAATTAAGCAAAGATGGTTCTGCGTCTAATTGGTATCTGGCTTCTCAGTCTTTGTTTGTGTCAATTCTGAGAATTGTGTTTCTGAATCAGATTGTGGGATTGATTTGATTTCGATTGGAGGCTGGGTCTGATTTTCATCAGTATCGTCAAGCTGATTTTCCGGCTCTGGTGACTCTTGTGAATCTGGTTTTGGTAATGGGACAGAAGAAATCGAGGGCTGGGCTTGATTTTCACTGATAGTAACAGGCTGTGATGTATCTGGGGGTATCGGTGGCTGGAATTGGGCGTGGATGAGTTCGGCTACTTTTCTATAGTCTTCAGAGCCGTGGCAGTTTTGCTCGTACTCAAAAATTGTTTTGCCATAGCTGGGTGCCTCAGCGAGCTTGATATTTTGTCGGATATAAACCGGTAAGATTTGGGCCTGCGCCCAGGGGCGGTTGGTTCCGCGTGCCTTGTCGAGAAATTGCTCGATGTCGGCCCTGACTTCACTTGGGAGCGAGGCCCTGCTGTCGAACATACAGAGTAAAATCCATTTAACTTTCAGATTGGGGTTGATCCTTTTGTTTACAAGCTCGACGGTCTGCAGCAGTTTTCCAAACCCCCGCAGCGCCAGGAAATGCGGCTGAAGCGGGATGAGGACATCATCGGCGGCAGCAAGGGCGTTGAGGGTAAGCAATCCGAGTGAAGGGGCACAGTCGATAAGGCAATAATCGAATTTGTCCTGGCTTAATTGAATGGCCTCTCGCAGGATGGTTTCTCTGCCGACTACGCTTACCAGCTCGCTTTCGGCGCCAACGAGGTTGATATTTGCGGGCAGCAGCCAAAGATTCGGCCTCATGAGCAGAATTTGCTTTTCAAATTCAACTGACTGAGTGAGGACCTGATAAGAGCCGAACTGGACGATTTGCGGCTCAAGGCCGAGGTGGATTGTCAGATGCGCCTGAGGGTCAAAGTCAATAACGACCACCCTCGAGCCGGCGGCGGCAAGAGCTGCTGCGATGTTGACCACTGATGTGGTTTTCCCTACGCCCCCTTTCTGGTTTAATACTGCAATGGTTCTCATACGATTTAAGATTTCAAATCTCAAATTTCAAATTAAATCTGAAATCTGAAATTTGAAATCTGAAATTATTTTGTCCTGGTTTTACATTTTTCATTTTAACTTTTTAGTTTCTTCAGTATGGCATCGAGCACGCCATTAACAAAGGCCGGTGATTTATCGGTACTGAACTTTTTGGCAAGCTCGATTGCCTCATTTATTACAACTTTGGGCGGGATATCAGGACAGAATCTCAACTGATAAACCGACAATCTCAAGATGCTTTTGTCAACAGGTGAGAGTCTTGTGAATTGCCACTTTATTGTCGAGGTAATTATCGGCTCATCGCACTGTTCTAAATTTTCCCAGGTTCCTCTTGTCCAATCCGAGGCGAGTTTTCGTACAAAATCGTCTTCTTCTACTTCTGTGAAGAACCGGTCTAAATGCTGGAATAGGTCCGGGCCCTGCACATTGAGCTGATATAAAGCCTGCATTGTCAGTTCTCTGGCCCTTGTTCTTCTATCCATATTCATCGTAGTTCATAGTTAGTAGTTCATAGTTAGTAGTTAGTAGTTAGTAGTTTGTAGTCTATGAACTATGAACTCATAACTATCAACTTAATTGCTCCATCACGTTGGCCATTTCCATAGCTGTTTGTGCCGCGTCTGCACCGGCGTTACCCATTTTTGTCCCGGCCCTTTCAACTGCCTGTTCGAGTGTATCGCAGGTCAGGACGCCAAATACAGTCGGTGTGGGTGAATCGTAGTTGATTTGTCCGATACCCCGGACTACCTGCTGACAGACATAATCGTAATGGGCGGTCTGGCCTCGAATGACCGCGCCGAGACAGAGGACCGCAACGTATTTGCCGCTGTTGGCAAGTTTTTTCGAAGCCTGAGTAATTTCACAGGCACCAGGCACCCAGACTGCGGATATCTGTTCATCGGCAGCACCATGACGCTGGAGACAGTCTATCGCGCCGGCAAGCAGTTTTGAGGTTATGAACTCATTAAACCTGCTGACTACAATAGCGTAATTGCCCTTGCCGGCTGTTAC
>JBDRTM010000551.1:0-4584 GCA_043824065.1 Planctomycetota bacterium
ATTGGAATTTATCAGCGTAATCTTGTAAATTACAATGAGTCACTTCTTATGCATGGCAGGTCTTTTGGAGAGGGTTGTCCCAACTGCCATAGTTTTGTTGGTAATGATCCCGATACAATGACAATTGGTCTGCGCAGCGCGGTGTACGGAAGCTCTACACTGCTGGCACAGAATGGCACAGTCAGCAAGATAGGCTCAAAGTGGGGCTACACAGCGTGGCATCCAAGTGGCACATTGGCGGTGTATTCGATAAACAAGGTCCGCCAGTTCTTTCATACCGGCCGAATGGAGGTGCGCGATGTTGTTGATCTCGACTCAGCGTTAGTCTGTTATATGGCTGAAGGCCGAAAGGCGGTCTGCCCGGCTCAGTTATCAGAAAAAAATCGGCTCGAAACCTATCCGACGTGGTCTCCGGACGGCAAGGCACACAAACCTTTTGTATTGCCGCAACGAGACCCTATATACTACGACTCACTGCTAAAAACGTATAGTGTTCCCGAGCTGGTCAGTGACAGAGTTAGGGTGAGTAAATCCTTACTTGGCCGGGCTGCACGTAATAAGGATAGTATTGCTGTTGAGGTTCCTATCACGGCAGCCACCCCAAAGGCCGTGCAATCAGAACCCTGGCAAGAGCGTGAGTAGGCTATTAATGGTTTTGGAATATAGAAGAATGCAAAGCAGGAAAAGCCCAGTTTCGCTCTATTTGATATTCTTCTTGCTCTGCTATCTCTACATATGGCTCTTTGTTAAGCCGCACCTGATCTACCACGGTTTTGGCACCATCATACTTGATGTCCCCCTTTTCTCTACTGGATGGCAGTTTTTGAGAGACTCGCTCGGAGTCCCCGGCGGATTGGTTATTTATATGTACGGTTTTCTTTCACAGTGGTACTACTACTCATGGCTGGGGTCGTTGCTTGTTGTGCTGGTTGCTTTGTGTCTCTGTGAGCTTTCAAGACTACATTATGTTTATGCCGGCCATCCTCGTTCATCCATATTGCACTATTTTCCGGCTATCATGATCCTTCTAATATACAATCACTATGACCATCCACTTGCTGCTTGCTTGACCTTGTCAATCGGATTGTTGTTTTCGTTTGTCTTAGAGAGAGTGCCTTTGCTCCGCGGCCCAATTCGCATGGCGGTTTTCTGTCTTATGGCAGCGATTAGCTACTGTCTTGCGGGTGCCGGAGGTGTTCTAATTTTCTCGCTTATGACAACGGTCTATCTGTTTTTTCTCCGACGAGATTGGTTGCCGGCAGTTTTTACACTGCCGGCGGCAGCAGCTATCATCTGGGCCCTTGCCGAGTATGTATTTCATATCTCACCCAAACAGGCATTCCTGGTATTGACTCCGTTTTGTCGGGAATTAACTGCGAACATGAAAACGCTCTCCAAGGTTTCGGTCGTAATGCTGTATGCCTTCGTGCCTGTCACAGTGTTACTTATATGCTTATGGAGAATGCTGTTCAGTAGGAATCGCGATAATTCTGCAGCCCATACCAGAAGGACAAAGAGCAGAAAGACCCGCGCCGTTGTTAGACACCGGGGAGCAATCTTGGCGTACTTCAAGAAATTCGTAGTGCCTGCTGTTCCGGTAATTTTAATGATAGTCGGTTTGTATTTTAGCTACGACAAGGTACACAGGCAAATCGTCTTAATGAACTATCTCTCCCGCCAGGGGCGATGGTCCGAAGTTCTTGAACTCGGCAACCGTCTGCCCAAGGATATTTACAACATCTACTGCAATCATGACATTAATCGAGCTCTGTATCATGCCGGCAGATTGCCTTACGATATGTTATGTTTCCCACAAAATCCGCATGCCCTTTTGCTCACACATGAGGAGGAAGAATCTTCTATGACACAATTAAAAATGTGTGATACTTTCATAGAGCTGGGAAGTGTAAACTATGCAGAGAAGCTGGCCTCTGAATTCCTTGTCATCAAAGGTGATATCGGGATAGTACTCGAGAAGCTCGCCTGGATCAACATCATTAAAGGGCAAGAATCTACAGCTCGAATATATCTAAACGCTCTGAAGAAGGACCTGATATATCGTGACAGAGCAGAATCGATGCTGAGTGGCCTGGAGAACGGATTTGAACCGAATAAGGATGCCTACATTCAACGGATCAATTCGTACATACGAACGAATGGAGGTGCTAGGCTCTACAAAGAATCCATAGAGGAAATGCTTACGGGGCTGCTTAGGCAAAATCCCAACAATAAAATGGCATTTGAGTACCTTATGGCTTGCTACCTGTTAGCCGGTCAGCTTGACAAAATCGCGGCGAATATTGAACGCCTTGACCAGCTCGGATATCAGGACGTCCCGACCCTTTATGAAGAGGCAATGCTAATATACCTTGGTTTGCATGGCCAGCAACTGGACCTGAACAAGCTAAACATAAAGCGTGAAACAATTGAAAGATATAGGCGGTTTTTGCAACTCTACAATTCGATGCAGGCGCACAATCGCCAAGTTGTACTCCGGCATCTGATCCGTGAGTTCGGCACCAGCTATTTCTTCTACTACAAGTTCACAGCGTCATAGCAGACGCTATTATTTATAACTCAGGTGGCCCCCATTCGGGCATTTTTCGCGGCTCCCTTTTCAGTGTTTCTCACCATGAAAACTACCTGCGGGCCCGCCGGCCGTAAATAAAACTGCAAAACGCGTCACCAAAGCCCCTAAAAGCACGTAGCCTAAGATAACCTGTACGCTAAGTAATATATGCCCCCAGAAACTATGTGCGTTTGCATATATATCCCCGAATCCTAACGTTGTCATTGTAACTATCGAAAAGTAAAGTGTTCGCAAAGGCACAAGCCACCATACTACCGTCACTACCGTCATCCCATGCCTGTCCACGAATAGATTACTGACAATGCCGGGATAATCCTTGATATCCATTAGATAGTAATCGATAGAGCCCCAAACGTAATAAACAGCCGCAAAGAGTATTACCAGCTTAAAGAAAATCGTTATGATTTGGTTGGTAGAAAGACCGTAATCGCTTATCTGCCAGAATGCTTTGACCGGCAATCGCAGCCGGGGATGTTCCTTATACCACTGCTCCCAGTTCATCCGCCTGGTATTGTATTCCAGAAGCTGTTTTGTCCCGGTATCTATCCGTGCACTATCCAGACTCACTCCGCGAAAATTTGTATTGCGGTCCACATAGCACTCCCAAAACAGCGTGGAACCATCGACTATAGTCTGTTCAAAGTTCGCATTTTCCAGATGCGCCTTAACAAGAAATGCACGTTCCAGATGGGCGTACTTGAGATTTGCATTTTCCAGATGAGTATAGCAAAGGTTCGCGTGGTCCAGGTGGGCACGCCGGAAGTCCGCACCTGACAAATAGGCACTGCTGAGGCTCGCATCTTCCAGATGGCACTGCACAAGCGCAGCGTCTTCCAGATGGCAGTTGCTAAGGTCTGCGCCTTCCATATAGGTTTCATATAAGTACGCACCTTCCAGATGAGCATGATACAGATAGCTGCCTTGAAGATGCGCGTGACGCAGGTGCGCACCTTTCAGATGGCAATTGCTCAGGTCTGCCCCTTTCAGATAAGCATCGCTGAGGTCCGCTCCTTCCAGATGCGCTCCCTTGAGGTTCGCCTCTTCGAGATGGGCGCCCTTAAGTCTCGCGCCCTCAAGAAAAATATCCTTCCGGGGGTTCTGTTTGCGCCACTGGTTCCACTCTGTCGTGTCCTTCATTTGAGAGCAGCGCAACAGTATCTCGTACTGCTCGGCGTCTAACTTGGATTCAGGCTTTGGCTGTTCCTGTTTAGATTTCGGTTGGTCTTCGTTTTTCTCGTTCATATCAAACTCCACTCTATAAACGCCATCCCAAATTTATGGTCTATTGTAGCTCAATTTTTTACCCGAAAATACCAAAAATATTTCAGACGCCTTACGCGGGCGTGGCCAGATTTTTTGGCAAGCGATTTTAAGTTCATTTTGGCCTTTGAAGAAATTGGGTTTGAATTGGGTTTGTTTTTTTGGGCCGGAAGGCGATTTCATTCTCATAATCCTCTATAATATATACGTTTGCGTTCATTTTTGGCATTTTGGAAATTGGGTTTGTTTATTCGGACTACAAAATCATCTTTTTTTCTGTAATCCTTTGTTAAAGTTAAGGTTACATTCATTTTGGCTTTTTTGAAATTGGGTTTGATTGGGTTTGAATTGGGTTTGTTTTGACCAAGTGTCCATTCGCTTATATTTTTATAATCCATTGTTATTAGTGAGTTTACGTTCATTTTGGCCTTTCGGAAATTGGGTTTGTTTTGCATAAAAAGTAGGTGATTTGTAGAGGGTTCTCGACAGATGTAGAGGACCGAGGACAGAAGACGGAAAACTGAAGACAGATGACAGAAACAACAGAAGACGGACGACAGATGACAGTTGCTATTCTCTGAAACATAAATCCGAAATCCTAAGCCCTAAATCCTAAACAAATCCAAATTACACAAATTTAAATGTTCAAAACCTTGTCTGGCTTGACAGATAATGCTTTTTGGCGTGTATCTGCTGATACGAAAACGTGCGGTTCTCCGCTATATCTATCGCCT
>JBDRTM010000552.1:0-2581 GCA_043824065.1 Planctomycetota bacterium
GGGAAGATATCTACAGAAAATTAGATGAATAAGGCTATTATGCTCTGTTGAAAATGTACAAACCTTGTCATTCTGAACGAAGCGCAGCGAAGTGAAGAATCTCTTTCTCGTCAAAAATCAAGGAGGCATCGCTCGCCTGCGACAAACTCAGGATGGTATCTGCGAGCCTTTCAACAGAGCAAGGCTATTATTGAGAAGATGTGCATGGCTCTTTCAATTCAGAACGAGTTCTGCAAGATAAGGAGATTTTTATTGTGTTAAGTGGGATCGATTATTTAGTGGTTATTGTGTACCTTCTCGGCATCATGCTGCTCGGGCTCTATTTCAGAAAGTTTGTTCATTCATCTAAGGATTACTTTCTCGCGGGCAGGGCCCTGCCGTTCTGGGCCATCGGAATGTCGATTGTAGTCTCGGACATTGGGGCACAGGATTTTGTGGGTGTTTCAGGCCAGGCTTACCGATATGGAATTGCAGTGGGTAATTTTGACTGGATTGGTTCCGTGCCGGCCATGTTGCTGGCGGCATTTATCTTTATCCCGTATTTCTGGAAGGCAGGGCTCTATACCATTCCGGAATATTTAGGCAGGCGATACAACGATTACGTTCGTACTCTGGCTTCGGTGACCTGGATCATTTTCTTTGCCTTTAATCTCGGGATTATTTTTTGGGCCAGTGCAAAACTGCTGAACACCTTAATGGGCTGGCCTTATTGGCAGTCAATTATTATTACAGCGGTTGTGGTTGGTGTTTATACATTTTGTGGTGGGCTGACCGCAGTTGTGCTCACCGATGTTATTCAAATGGTGATTATGTTTATAGGCGGTGCTGTCATTGTGGTTCTCGGGCTCTACCGCGTTGGGGGTTGGGATGGTCTGGTGGACAAGATTACCGCCCAGGGATTTTCTTTCCGTGATTATTTTAAGCTGATCCAGCCGGCGAATACCAAAACCCCCTTTCCCTGGACAGGCATTCTTTTTGGCCTTACGTTTGTGATGGCCAATGCTTATATGATTGGCAACCAGGCCATCGTCCAGCGGTGTCTGGCAGCCAAAAGCGAATGGGACGCTAAGGCCAGCATGCTCTGGGGGGCGTTTTTGAAAATGTTTATCCCGGTGCTGGTATTATTTCCGGGCTTGATTGCTATTGCTTTGTATCCTGACTTGAAAGATGGTGATAATGCTTTTCCTTTATTGGTAAAAGAATTGATTCCTCCCGGCTGGGGGTTAGTGGGATTGATGTTTGCCGCCCTTTTGGCTGGCTTAATGTCCAGTATTGATTCGATGCTTAACTCTACCGCAACTTTGTGGACCAAAGATATTTACGAAAAATATATTAGAAAGGATGCTTCCGATCAACATTATTTGATAGTGGGCCGAATGGCGACTATTGGGTTGTTAATTTTCGGTGTGATTACTTCACCGATAAGTCAATATTTTGAGGGGATATATATCGCTATACAGACTTTCTTGTCTTTCTTCCAGGGGCCTGTCTTTTCGGTTCTTCTGTTAGGTATTTTTTGGCGCCGCACTACCCAGTGGGGAGGACTGTTCGGCTTGCTGGGCGGGATTGCAGTTTCCGCTTTACTATATGCGTTTAAAGGGTATTTGTTTGAAATAGAGGACCCGTTTCTTTATGTTTCATGGTGGTCGTTTTTAGCGGGACTTGTCATTGCCGCCGTGGTCAGTTTATTCACTCAGCCGCATCCCGAAGAACGGCTGTATGGATTAGTATATCGGCTGGCATAAAGCCTCCTGAGACCATCAGGTGATCGAAAGCGTCGGACTCATAACGCAAAAGTATCAGTAAGGTGTAGGGCCGCTTCAAAGATGGTGCCAAATCGTCTTTTATTTGGCGACAGCTTTGATCGGCCCGGCAGCAGCGAAGCCGTTTAGTTTTAGAACAAGCAATCTCCCTCCCTCGAAGAGGGTGGGCAGGGAGATTGCGGTCGTGCCAATAAGATGGATGTTTATGAGCAGAAGGCGGTTTCGTTGAGGCGTCAGCCTTTTATCCAACCCTCTTTGGTTCCGGCTACGCCGGGTTAGGAGTTAAGCAAAATGATAAAAGCTTTAAGGTATATTCTTAATTTTGAGTGGCTGGCCGGTGTTTCAATCGGTGCCGCCAAGAACATTTTTCTTGTCCTGTTTGTCTTGATAGGAATTTTAGTTTTACTGATTCCCAATGATTATATTTATGCAGGAGTAAAAAAACGTAAATGGTGGCTTAATCTAAAATTGTGGGCGCTGGGCGATTTGGCCTTTATTTTCATCACGTATTATATCTTTTAACTGAAGTTTTGCAAAAGTCTTGTTTTTACAAAAGAGCACAGATGGACAATAAAATCCCCTGATGTTATGGTGTACTGTAATTGCGAGGTCGCAGTAAAAACCTCAGTAAATGTAGGGTGGGGCTCAGTAAATGTAGGGTGGGGCTTGTCCCACTCAGTCAATGTAGGGTGGGGCTTGCCCCACCAAAACTCAGTAAATGTAGGGTGGGGCTTGCCCCACCAAAACGATGTCGATAAGATATGTCATTATGCCGAATTACATACGAGCAAAGTTTGAAGGAGGATTCTACTTTTTTA
>JBDRTM010000553.1:0-5051 GCA_043824065.1 Planctomycetota bacterium
CCCTCATCACCATTGCATACCACATATTTCTTGTCGGATTGGCTGTTTCGGACAGCGGACCATTTAAGATATGCTGGAAAGCCGGCACCACCTCTTCCACGAAGCCCGCTGCCTTCAATCTCAGAGATGACTTCATCAGGGTTCATCTGTTTTACACACTTTTGCAGCGCTTCGAATCCATCATTGCGAACATATTCATCAATATCAACCGGGTCAATGTCCCCGTAGTGGTCGGTTGCAATATGTAATTGTTTGTCCAGAAAGTCTGCCACGGGTCGGTCTCGCACATCTATCGAATATCGTGCAATCGGTTCCCAGGCCTTGTCGGTTAGTATTCTGTCTAACATTGTGGAGACGGTGTTTTTGATTTTCCGCCCAATTTGTTTTGGCTTAAAATGCCTCAGCACAATGGCTCTGGCATCGGCGGGCTGGATTCGTGCATAGCGAAATGAAGTCCCGTCAGCCAAAATCACTTCTACAAGCGGTGCCAGGTAGGACATCCCCGAACAGCCCACACTTTTCACCACGACCTGAACACCTGTTTCTTGGACAGCCTTTCGCAAGGCCTCATACACCTTGGCGCTGCCACCAGCAACACAACTTGAATCCAGACAAATCCGGATTTCACCAAGGTCCTTAGTATCTTTTGCAAAGGCCTGCTTATGCGATTGCCAGGCGGCAGCCTTTTGCTGTTCGAGAAAATCCCTCAGCACCACCGGGGCCTGGTCGCCTGTCAGATGACCGTATGTGATATCATCAATCTGTATCACCGGGGCGAGCATACAGCATCCCAGACATGCCACTTTCTCAACAGTAAACAACTTTTGCCGGTCTGTATCCTCTTGCTCCGGGATGTCGAGATGTCTTTTAAAGGCATCATAAATCTGTCCGCCACCTTTAACGTGGCAAGCGGTGCCAATGCAAACCCGAATTGTATGACGACCAGCGGGACGATGTCTAAACTGGCTGTAGAAAGTGGAAACACCGGCAATCGAAGCAGGGGAAATCTGCGTCAGCTCACAGACCCGCTCAAGAGCTTCGTTGGGCAGATAGCGAAAGTGTCCCTGTACGGCCTGCAAAAGCTCAAGCACCTTCTCTGCACCGGTGCCGATTTTCTCAACGGCCTGGTCCACAAATGTCAAATCCAGCTCATCCATATTCAAAGTGCCTAAAGTTAAAAGTGTCTAAAGTGACACGTAAGTGTCATCCTGAGGCGAAGCCGAAGGATCTGGCCAACGAAAAAGAGATTCTTCACTTCGCTGCGCTACGTTCAGAATGACAGCAAAGCTGTCACTTTAGCTCACTTTAGTTCATTGGTTTTCCTTTCCTATGCAGTACAGGTTCTCCAGCCCTCGAATATAGATGCGGCCATCCGCGAAAGCCGGCGACGCACGACAGTCCTCGCCCAGCTCACATCTGGTTAGTTCCTTATATTCGGGCCCGGCCTGAACGATGAACATAACACCCTCCTCGGTCAGGAGATACAGCTTATCTCCTCCGCTGCCCCGACTTGCGTCGGGAGACGCAGGGGCCAGAACCAGACTCGGCGAAGCAAAGAAATTCTCTCTCAAGTCCTGCTCCCACAACCTTTTTCCGTCTGCGACCTTATAGCAGGTAAGGAATCCCTCAGTAGTCAGCAGAAATATCAGCTCACCATTACTGACCGGCGAGCAAATATCCGGAGCGCCCTCTTCGAGGCTCCAGGCGATATGGGTTTGGGTAACGTCACCCCGGCCATCCGGACGGACGGCAACCAGTTTGCTGTATGGTTCTATGGCAAATACCAATCCGTTGGCATAGAGTAGCGATGGTGCAATGTCACCGGTCAGGCATTTTGCTCGCCAGAGTTCTGTGCCCTTAGCCGGGTCGTATGCTATAACCCAGGGGTCGCCGCAGGTTAGCAGTTGAACCTCATCGCCGATTTTGTTTACTATAGGCGAGGACCATGAATTCGGGACCGGCCGTTTCGTCTCCCAGACAGTCTGGCCTGTGAATCCATCCAAAGCTATCAGCTTAGACATTTCGTCCTCGGGACCTCCCTGGTCATATTGAATCAAAACCAGGTTTCGATACATCGCAAGCGAAGAGGCATAGCCGTAGGAGCTGTCGGGGATTCCCAAACTTCTGGTCCAGAAGCGTTTGCCGTTAAAATCAAAACAGCCAATGTCCCCGGTTGCGAAGATGGCATAGACCCGTCGGCCATCCGTTACGACGGTAGGGGCAGCAAAACCGGTATCTTCCATTACTTCAAATGGTTCTTCATCGCTTTTTAGAGGCGCGCGAGTAACGTCCCCCGTCCAAAGAAGCCTGCCCGAAACTGCGTCAAAGCAGAATACCTGGAGTTTGTTCTCGTCGCCTCCGGAGAGGAAAACGCGGTCGCCCCAGATGACCGGTGAACTATTCCCCGGAAGCGGCACCCTGGCTTTCCAGAGAATCCCATCACCGGTTTTGCCATTCCAGTCGGCAGGCACATTTGTATAAGCACTTATTCCGAGTCCGCCGGGGCCGCGAAAGCTGGGCCAATTCGCATTAATCTGCTCGGCCGAAGGATAGGAAGTAATCACTGCGCCGGTCCCGCCAAAATCAATCTCGGTGCTCCACCGTAAGGTGTCCTGCGGAATTGCAAGAATTAATGTCCCTGAGCCAAGTACTGCTAAACCAGCGGTTACAGCCCATCGAGACAGCGCTGCCTGGCGGAGCTGCTCATCGCTTCTGTTACTGAGTACTTGTGGCGCCGGTATTTTCTTTTTGAAAGTGTCCGCACACTTTAGAGCTATCAACATTATCACTACACTGCCAAAAAGCAGGTAACTGCCTTTGCGAGAGAAATCCAGCCGTCGTATTCTATGCTGTCTGAATTGTAAATCTAATTGTCGAATTCGCAACAAAAGCTGCTTATCGTCAGGATTCCGGCGAAGCTCTATTTTCAGATTCTCTGACTGTGTTTCCCACCTAAGGTCAATTATCCTGCCCCGAACGTAATTGGTTACAAAAAGTGCAAGTACGATAAGAGAAAAAACCGCACAGACAATGGCTGTTGTGATTGCACTTCGGTACCACGGGTTTGTCGCTTCGGTATTCTTTGAAGTTTTGTCAATATGAGTTTTCATTTTGCAGAAGCCTTTTCTTTAATCTCTCATGTTCTTTGGGGCAATATTTGAAACAGCGACCACACGCCAGACATCCTGCTCTGCCGGCTTCGTAGTCAGTTCTTTTCCGCCAGACGGAGACGGCAATTAACTTAAGGCCAATCACCAGCCCAACAAATCCTCCAAAGAACCAGCCGCCCAGTCCGAACCCGGCCCTGATATTTGAAGCTTCCTCGTAAAGCTCTTTTGGCTCTTTGCCCGTAGCTCTGAAGGCCAGGCTGGCGTCCGTAGTGTCTTCTACTTCGCCGGTATCTTCCAAATAGATACGCTCAGCTAATCTGACCGTTGCGTGCACGCGGGATGTTACCGTCTTTAGGCCTGAACCTGTCCATCCACATAAAAACATCAGGACAGGCAAAAGAAGAAGCAGAACGGCAAGTCTTTTCTTACTCCTGCCGTATTCCGTTGTCGGCCAATCAGTTGTGGGCTTCTTAATAGCGCCGAAGGGACATGAATCTTCACACAGTCTGCACTGAATACATTCATCCGGAGTAATGGTTACCCGCCATTTTGAGAGCCGTGATAACTGTCTGAGCAGCACTCCGTAGGGGCAGATAAATCGGCAGTAAGGACGTCCTATGAAGACGCTAATGACCAGCAAGCAGGCACCAATTATTAAAATATTCAAGTTTCCGTTCAAACGGAAGAATGCAACAAACGGGTCATACCTGCATATCAAAAAAGCACTGCCGGTAGCTGCAAACAGAACTGCCGCGGCCAGGTAAACGTACGCAAACAACCGCAGCCCGCTTTCGAGCCAATTAGGCACCGAGATGGGCCGTAACAGTACCAAATCCTGGATTGCTCCAAGGGGACATACCGCTGCACAAAAAACCCTTCCGAAAAACAGCGCAAAGACAAGCGGCAGCATAAAAAAAAGTACAACGGCAATCGGTATAGCATAGTCTCGGTCAAAAACCGACAAAACAATATTCTGAATAGCCCCCACTGAACAAACACAACCCTCTCGGTAAAAGCCGAAATAAAGCAGCGAAAACACCATCAAAACAAATATTGCCCTTCTGCTGCGCTTCCTCAAGACCAGATATGAAGATAAGCCAAGCGCCGCTAAAAGCACCACGGCATCTATGTATTCGTAAATGTCCTGACGTGGGCCGGGGACAGTCGGACTCGGAATTACATGGTCGGTTTCGACAAAATCAGGCGGCGGAAAGCGTTCGGCCCCTATTGTAACGCCGCATAAAATTAGGGACAGAGCTATGCCGATTATAATATAACCAAAACGTATCATTAAGCGTGGCCCGCCTCCTTAATCATATAAGGTTCGTCAGCAGGGACCCGCTTATATGCCCCCGAAGGACAAGCTGCAGCAATCGAGCATTCGTTACAGTTCAAACAACGGTCGTGACGCACCTGGAGAAATAGTGACCCATTTCCAAAGGTGTTACATCCTTTGACACATTTGCCGCAACCATTACACAGTGATTCGTCGATAGTGTACTCGTAATAGGGGTCCTCCACAAAGGTACGTGTTATGGCTCCTGACGGACAAAGTTGATTTTCGGCCCCCTCGTTGATTTCAACAGGCTCCGGCCCGAAAAAGCCGAAACAGATTTTGCAGTATCCACACACCGAATAAGCGTGCACACATTTAACCGCCGATTCTTCTAATACACAATAAGTTGCACAGTTGCCGCATGCGATACAGGTATAGGGGTCAATCTGCCAAACTGTATTAGTCTTCTTGAGTTTGGTGACCAGGAAGCCCGCCAATCCAGCAAGGCCGGCTAAACATCCGGCCCAAAAACCATCTCTGAGAAAATGGCGTCTGCTAATATTGTTCTTATTTTCGCTCATCATTTGTCAGAAGTCAGATGTCAGAAATCAGAAGTCAGATTATCTGTTCTCTGTCTTCTGTCCTCTGTCTTCTGTAGTTGTTTT
>JBDRTM010000554.1:0-2669 GCA_043824065.1 Planctomycetota bacterium
TAAGGACTGGTAAAGAAATTAGGTTTCGTTTTTGGCTGAGCGAGGACAAGGCTGGCAAGGAAGCAAAACGCAGGCCTACTGGTTGGTAGTCCGAGTTTTGCTGACACCGCCAGCCGAAGCCGCAGCCAGCCAAAAATGGAAGATAATTTATTTACAAGTCCTAAGCAAGAGGTGACTTGCTCTGTCTGGCACTTACTTCGGTACTATTTTGAAAGCTACATCATTACCGATATGCAGGGCGTGACCTCCGATTGTTTTCAACTCCGGTATTGTGCAGGTGAGCTTGCCGTTGCGGTATTCAACGGTTTGTTCCCTAAGATACCTGCCCCGCCAGGTCCTGTACAAGCGAATCTCATACTCACCTTCCGGCAGTCCGGATATCGTAAATGATTCGTTGGCTACACTAACGCGGGGATTGACCACCCAGCCGAAAATCAGCTTGTCGCTCTTCATTGCCCAGGCATCACAGTTGGGCGCAGCGATATCGGCAGGCCCAAAATCCAGATTTGCAAAATCTATATCCGAGACGAATCTTGAGAAATAGAGCATTTGATTGGTGACGACACTATCGTTAATCCAGTCCGAATACGCCCACCAAAAAGGTGTCGCACAGGACCCATTCGCCAGGCTCGCCCAGAGGGCATTGTGATACATTGCAAGGTAGCCCGGCATGCCCGGTTCGTAGTATGTATGGTCCCAACCACACTCGCCATTAATAGCAGGTTTGCGGAAGCCACTCCATAGGTTCTGTATCTGGGTGGCATAGTTGCGGTAGCTCAATTGAAGTGGATTCTCATCATTCGGTCCGAGCTTACCGCTTTTGGGCATGGGATGTCCCTGGGCCTCATAAATTTCTCGGTTTGATATATCGAAGATTTTGTACCCGCCAGGCCACCATTGCCTGATACCGCCGCTTTGGCTGCCTGTGGTCGGGCGGCCATACGGGTCGTGTTCGTTAAAGTATCTGTCGTTCTTTCGGCACCACTGTTCGGCTACGGCCTGGTCGCCCTGGGTCCAGCCCTCGGTGCCATTGATCTCGTCAACTATAAACCAGAGGAACAGTGCCCGGCTGTATCCCCAGCGGGCGATTATGTACCGGTAGAGCTTCTCCTGGTATTTCCATGCCTCGTTATTTCCATAGAAGTCAACGGCGCTGCTAACGAGCTTGTAAGGATTGTTTCTATACCTTGCGTTTCCACCCCCCCAGACAGCCATGGAAAGATAGGAGTGGAACCAGATATTCCAGCTAATGTGCATGTCCCGTTCCTCACACCATTCAAAGAGCTGGTCCAAACGGCCGCAGCGGTTCTGGTCGTAGCGTCCCAAGCCGGTGCCCATCGTTTCCAGAGGGGTCGGGAAAAAACTGATGAAATTTGCACCTCGCTTCTTCAAGTTGTCGAGCCCTTCTTCTGTAACCCTGCCTTCATTAAACAGCTCATAGCTGTCGTTATACCACATGCCAACACCGTAAAATGAAGTGCCATCGTCATACCTGAGATATCGCTGGTTAGGTGCGATTTTCACGAACCCATAATGTGGGGAGGCCACCGCCGTGAAAGTGCCAGCACGGCTTTTCCCAGTACCTTCGGAATCGGTCACCGAAACCACATATCGCCAGGTGCCTTTCTCAGTTGGAGAAAAACGCACCATCCAGAGGGTGGCCCAGCTGGATGGGTTATAGAAGCCCCAGATGTTCCATTTTTTGCCCGAAGGTGAGGTGAACTCAGCTCGCAGGTCGATTTCATCAGGGTCGAAGGGATTGCTGTATGCAGCTTTAAGGTCAATCCGTAACTCGAATTTCTCATAGATGCCGATCTTAGTAGAATTTGCTCGAACTGATAGAATTGACGGAGGTTTAGCTGTCGCGAGCGTCACCATAGTGAGACACATTATGCTCATGGGTACCACCAGGTAACCGTTAATTTTTTCAGACATTGCCATTCGAATCTCCTTTCTCGCCGCGATGCGTCGCAGCGGATTAGATTTTTTCGTGTTGTGAGTATAATGATACCATAATGAGGAACACTTGGTCAAGATAAGTAAGCCGGCTTTTGTATGCCGGTCTTTTTGCGCGACTTTATGGACAGGATAAAGAAACAGAGGAAATTGAAAAATTACAAAAATAACAAAAAAAGCACAAAACCGTAACAAAACGGTAACACTTGGTTGTCATAATTGTTCTTGTAAAAGTAACCGTTTTTTATTAACCTATTCGAAAGGAGCACGATTATGGAAAGGCTTAAGAACATCACAATCATCTTTTTATTGGCAGTGGGCTTGCTTAGCTCCGTCGCTCTTGCCAAACCTGCAAGTGTTCTGCTGCAGGAAGGGCTGTACGCCGAGCAGATTGACGGTGACCTTGATGCGGCCATCAGAATCTATGAGCAGGTAATTGCAGATACTTCCGCCCAGAGGTCTCACATCGCCCAGGCAATGTACCGGCAGGGTATGTGCTATCTTAAGAAGCAAAATGAGCAGCAAGCCAAGGAAGTTTTTGGGAAGCTGGTCGCAAACTTCAGTGACCAGACCAAAATCGTAGATAAGGTTAAGCCTATGCTGGACGAGCTGGGCAATGCCGACCCGGCGGCCTTGATGCCGCCTGAGACCTTAATCTACATCGAAACGGGCAGCCCCGGCAGACAAATTGAAACCATTCTGAATATGCTCAA
>JBDRTM010000555.1:0-6739 GCA_043824065.1 Planctomycetota bacterium
TAAAGTGACAGCAAAGCTGTCATTCTGAGCGAAAAGAGCCTTTAGCCCTGAGCGGAGTCGAAGGGGAAGAATCTCTTTTTCGGTGGCCAGATCCCTTCGGCAAGCTCAGGGCAGGCTCTTCGGCTTTGCCTCAGGATGACACGTAAGTGTCACTTTAGGCACTTTACACTTTAAATTGTGGCTTTACATTTTGATTTTTACATTTTGCACTTTTATTTATCCGACCACTTTTATTGTTACGATATCCTGTACATCGATTAGGCCGAGGGGCCTGTTATCCGCATCAACCACCGGAAGCTCATCAATTCTATATTTATGGAAAATGGCAGTGGCTTCGGCGGCAAGGGCATCGGCTCTTATTTTCTTACAATCAGCCGTCATAACATCACCGGCCCTGAGCTCAAAGGCCCCGGAGTTGTGCGCTGTTACCAGGCGCCGAAGGTCGGCATCGGTGATTATCCCAGCCAATTTCCCATCTTCGCCGACAACCATGACAGCTCCGTGACGTTTTACATCGCCTGTCTTTTCAAGCAGTTGTTTTATCGTATCGTCAACCTCAGCGATAGGTAATTTTTCGCCCGGCCTGAACATCATCGATTGTTCAACCGTCATCAGCTTCGAACCGAGCGAACCGCCGGGATGGAACCGAACATAATCCTCAACGCTGAATTTACGTGCCTTCATAACGGTAAAGGCAAGGGCGTCACCCACGGCTAACATACAGGTAGTAGAAACACTCGGAGCAACGCCAAGCGGACAGGCTTCACTCATCATCCCCATACATAGCGCCACGTCGCTGTGCTTGCACAGAGTTGAGTCGCTCTCGCCGGTTATCGCTATCAGTTTAATCTGCTGCTGCTTGACCAGATTTATCAGCCGAACAACTTCATCCGTTTCGCCGCCATAACTTAGAACAATTACAATATCGTTTTCGCGCAGCCTGCCCAGGTCGCCGTGGACGGCCTCAGCCGGATGAAGGAAATGGCTGGGCGTGCCGGTCGAAGCCAGAGTAGCGCTCATCTTTTGCCCGATTATACCCGCCTTGCCGATACCGCTTACTATACAAGAACCGCTGCAGTTATAAATCATCCGGCAAGCTCGCAGAAAAGACGCATCAACAATCGGCGTGATAGAGCTTATCGCATCCGCTTCGGCTTCAATTACTTTTCGAGCATATTCAAGGTCAAATTCCACGTATTATTAACACCTCATAACACACCGGGGCATGCCCTAACACATATTAGACGACTTTTCTTCCTTTCTCAGCCTCCAGCAATTCCTGAATCCCTCGCTCCATTATCTCGTGGAGGAGCATGATACGGCCAGCTAACCTTTCCCAGCTCGCTGGTTTCTCCTTTTCGTCCAAGTTCCTAAGTTTGACCAACTCGGAAAGTCGCCTGATATCCACAAACAGGAACACTGGGTTGTGGAGAAGCACTTCATGGCATTCATAACAAAATACTTCGGTCTGCCCCTCGACACCCCACGGACATTTTTTGAAGATCGGTTCCCGTTGTTCACCTCTCCGATTCGCTGAGCGGCCAAAGAAGCGCTCAGCAACATAATGATGCTGCGAGGCGTGAGAACGCCCTTCAATGGTGGGCGTAGCGTATACACCTTTAACACGATTAAGCTTGCAGCCACAAATCGCGCATATCCGAGGCATCGTTGATCTCCTAAATCCACCCAACTTACACTTATCCCACATAAATAATTTAACAAATACTCCAAAAACTTTTGCTGTCTAAGTGTTATTGGATTTCTAAATCTGCTCGGCCTTGAGGATTGCTTCAAGTTGCAAGATAATTTCCGGCAATTCTTTCTTGACGATGTTCCATACAATGTCGAGATTCACACCAAAATAATGGTGTATCAATTTATCTCTTACCCCTGATAAATCTTTCCAGGGTATTTGTGGATATTTCTTCTTCAATCCTTTAGATATATTCTTGATTGCTTCCCCTATGATTTCAAGATTACGAACTACAGCATCCTGAGTTTTTATATCATTCAAAAACTCTTCATAGCTCAAATTTTCTACGTAAACATTTATTCTCAGAATAGCTTCTTTACTATCGTTAAGGAAATCTGTATCTGCTCTTTTAGACATAGAATATACTGTCCCTAATATTTTCAGCAACTTTTTGAATCCTTATCCCATCTACCCCGGCGGGTGTCAAAATATCCGCCTTGCTACCTAATAGCCTCTCAATATATTCTGCGAACTCAACGAACTTGAGGCCTATTGGTTTTTCAAATTCGACCAGGATATCTACATCACTTGCCTTAGTCGGCGTCCCTTTTGCATAAGAGCCAAACAGACCTATTCGCTTTACGCCATATTCAGAAATAAAGTATGGCAGCTCTTTTCTTAAAATGCCTACTACCTTTTCCCGTGTCATTATTCTACCGCCTTGGGGCCACACAGTTATTCAAAACATCGATTTATAATTTTACCACGCTTCCCCGTTGGTTGTAACAGACCAATTCATGTTTTTCGCCGGCGTAATTCGACGCAGAATGAATAACTACACGTTTGTCATTAAGCTGTTCTACCTGTGCAATCGCCGTCCTCTTGGTATTCTGCAGATAATCAGCAACTTCGGGGGAGACAAACAGCTCAATGCGTTTTATCTGCTCTTTCGATGCCGACAAGTGCAACAAGCGAAAAATCTCAATAGACAAGGATTCATGGCTTTTAACAAAACCCCTACCGCCGCAATGGTGGCATGCAAGATAGGTTGATGATTGCAGCGAAGGACGCATTCTCTGACGTGTCATTTCCACTACACCGAACCTGCTTATGCCCAATATCCTCGAACGAGCGCGGTCGGTCTTGCCAGCAGCTCGAAAAGCCTTTTCCACGGCCTTGCGGTGCTTGGCATTACGCATATCAATAAAATCGCAAATTATCAGTCCCCCAAGGTCTCGCAATCTAAGCTGTCGGGCAATTTCAGCCGCCGCCTCTATATTGCTCTCGTAAGCAGTTTGCTCTGCGCTTTTCTGCTTGCGGTAGCGCCCGCTGTTGACATCTATCGAAACCAATGCCTCAGTCTGCTCAATCACAATTGAACCGCCACTTTTAAGCTCAACCCTGCGAGACTGGACCTTTGCAATCTCATCCTCAATTCGATATTTGTGGAACAAGGGAACTTTGCTGTCATAATAGGTTACTCTTCGTTTCAAACGCGGAGCAGCAATGGAAAAAAAAACCCTGATTTTGCGAACCACGTTTTCCGAATCACATATTATGTTAGTTATCTTACTGTTAAATACATCCCTCATCGCCCTGATAACCAAATCCGATTCCTGATAAAGCTCGCCGGGCGTTTTTTCGGTCTCTATGCGTTTTTCAATAGTCCTCCACAATCGCCCCAGATACCTTAAATCGTTTTGTATATCCCTTCTCGAGCATTCTTGCCCCGCTGTTCTGATAATAAAGCCCTGCCCTTTCGGGGGCTTACTGTCATCAAGAATCTGGCGCAGTCTCTTGCGTTCGTCCTCATCTTCAATTTTATGCGAGACTCCGTGTTTTCGCATCCATGGCATCATAACCAGATACTTTCCCGGCAAAGCAAGATAAGTGCTAAGTGTCGCCCCCTTGGTCTTTAAGCCTTCTTTTGTTACCTGGACGACAAGTTTTTGCCCTTTCCGCAGGCAATCCTGAATAGGGGGCCTCTCCTTTAGCGCTTTCCTTCGGCCAATGTTCTCGGCATGCTTACCGCCCGCTTGTGTAAAATACCGAGGATGCAGGTCGCTGACGTGAAGAAATCCGTTTTTGCCTATACCAAAGTCGATAAACGCCGCCTGGATGCCGGATTCAATATTTGCCACTTTCCCTTTATAAATATTACCGACGTGGCTGCTCAGACTCGCTCTTTCCACGTATAGTTCCTCAAGCGAACCATTCTCGATTACCGCCACTCTGCACTCTTCGCTCTCAGCCACATTTATGAGCATCTCTCTTGCCATTTTCTCGTACCTCGCATGTCATATATCGTATGTCGTAAAAAATCGAATTTCGTATCTTATCTTTCAAATTATACTTTTTGCCACTGCACACTTGTGCGTCTAATCGGCGACGCCAGCTTTTCTACATCCAGCTCCAGCAGCCTCAAAATTTCATCAACCCGTATCGAACCAGCCGAGCTGATTTTGCATTCAACAATTATACCGTTCGGGTCCAATTCAATCGACTTCAAAAAACCTCTCACATCAATATTCTTGATTCTCGATTCTTCCGCCTTCGCTGAAGCTACGGCGGACAGGCGATTCTCGATTCTTGATTTTCCTTTGTCTATTCTTCGATGGACATTGAGACTTTCGCTTGCCAACAAGCGTTTAATAGTGTCCTTCAACTCCTCGTTGAGATATTCCTTCCGCACCGCCAACACGTATGTTGCCGAACAAGGCTGAAATGACGCGCTCGCTTCAGCAACATTCACCGAAAGCAGCTCACAGCCCTCAGGCACTTGTGCATTTATGCTCTTATACACTTGTGCACTTATGCACTTGTGCTCTTGTGCACTTGTGCTCTTACGTACCCGAAGACACAGCAGCTCATCATCCGAGGCAACCCCTACCGGCCTCGGCAGAGGCAGTGATAATTTCGGACGGGGATTGAAACCCTGACTGTACTGAATTTTTAGCCCTGCTCTAACGCAGGCACGCTGAAAAACCCTGAGCGTCTGGGCGTGCGAAAGAAACCTCAGGCTCCCGCCTATCCTGAATCTTACTACCAGCAAGATAATCTCATTCGAAACTGCTATATGCGCATCTCCTTAATAACGTTTGCTATATATAACTTAGCATTATGCCCATACGAACGCATAAAACAACTATTTTTTCCCTTGCAAATCCCGCTGCTACAGCGTAGATTTCCTGTGGTGGTCACACCTTGACAAAACGATAAGATTGTAGGATTGGCTTTATCTCACCAATCCCAACTATAAAATCTGATGGGATAGGGCAAAAAAATGAAATGTATTCACTGTCAGGCAATCATGAAACAGGGAACGGCTCCACTGCATATTGACAAACAAGGTTGCCACGTAACATTGGATAATATTCCTGCCTGGGTATGCGAACAGTGCGGAGAGGCATATTTTGAAGAACGGCAAGTGGACGCAATTCAGGATTTAATCCGAACAGTTGAGAAGAAGGCTCATAAGCTTTCCTTGAGCGCATAATTTGACAAAACGATAAGATTATTTATTGTAGGATGGGCTTTAGCCCATGCGGTTTGTTAAACCGAACCAGTCCTGCTTCGCACGAGGCTACGCAGGATAGAATGACTACACTTGGATCCCGATACATCGGGACCAGTGGTCTGTACCGTTTAGACAAAAATAAATAAAAATTTGTACGAAAATATGGTACAATCGAAACGATGAAAGATAAAATAAAAATTCAGGAAGAGCTTGATGATTATGAATCCTTAAAAGCTATTCGTGAGGCAAAATCAAAAGAGGCTGATGCAGATACTACTTCATTTGACCAGGTAAAAAAAGAATTGAACCTTGAATAAACGTTGTACACGGCACGGTTGATATTTTGCTGATTGTTGAGTATAATACAACAATCGTGCTGGCAGGAGATTAAACAATGACCAAGTTACTTGCTCAAGCCTTCGAGAAGGCGTCCCAACTCCCGGAGAATCTTCAGGACGATCTCGCCAGAGCGTTGATTGATGAGCTGACTTGGGAGGCTCGCTGGGATCAGGCGCTTGCCGAGTCTTCTGACCAGCTCGACAGGATAGCTGAGAAAGCATTGGAGGACTATCGAGCTGGTCGGACTAAGGAAATGGGATTTGACGAGCTTTGAAATCTCATCTTACAGCCAAATTCATAGATTGTTTTCAGCGGCTTCCCGATCACACAAAACGAAGCGCCCGCAGAAGCTATCAACTCTGGCAAAAGAATCCGAAGCACCCAAGTCTTCAGTTCAAAAGGGTCGGGAAGAAACGACAAGTGTATTCCGTGAGGGTCGGCATTGGCTGGCGAGCGCTTGGCGTGAAATATCGGGACGTGATGGTCTGGTTTTGGATCGGCTCCCACGCCGAGTACGACAGCTTTCTCAAACAATTGTAATCTCTTAATCTATTGCTTAGGTAGGGTGTGTACTGCACACCAAAATTATTTGAATGCGGTATCAAAACGCAATACGCAATACGAAGCTGTCCGAATTGTCCTTGCTTAGCACGAGGCTACGCAGGATAAACCGGCTGCACTCGGACGCTGCATACGCGGCGCCGGTGAGCTTTTCGTTATGCGGAAACCATATAAACAATAGTTTGGTTGATTGAGGTTATAGGAGATAACGATGTCTGTGAGTGATGATGCACAATACAACTTCCTCACAAGTGAATGCCGCTACAAGAATGAGAAGATAATAGAGGCATTCAATCTTTTCATTAAATTGTCTATATCCATAGTGGCTGGTGTATTCTTCCTCGACTGGAAGCTGCCAACGGACGATCTAAAGCGTTGTAAGCTAAGCTATGGGTCCGATGCGCTCTTCCTATTAGTAGGTATTAGCATGGTACTTCTTATTCTTAACAACCTGCGATCATGGCATGGCTACCGAAAGGAGGTCAGCCAATTATTTACTAAAGTGCCACCTCCCAAAGGGCCATTCTGGTTCTCAAGTGAGGCGCTCATGTGTGTTGTTATTGTACTAGCTTGTCTTGGTTTCCTTATGTTTAATCCGCTTTAGAATAATAGGGACAGCCAGGAATGGC
>JBDRTM010000556.1:0-20582 GCA_043824065.1 Planctomycetota bacterium
GGTTTCGTTTTGGCTCCAGCGAGGACAAGGCTGGCAAGGAAGCAAAACGCAGGCCTACTGGTTGGTAGTCCGAGTTTTGCTGACACCGCCAGCCGAAGCCGCAGCCAGCCAAAAATGGAAGATAATTTATTTACAAGTCCTTAGGGCGTCGCTGCTCAGAGTCCCATTGCCCCGGTTATTGGGCACCTTTATAGCGATATGCCCAGCCGGAGGCCATATAGTCGATATCCAATGTCTGACCCTCGGGGGGATATTCAATGCCGTAAGTTGTAACTCCTTCACGAATCAACTTGTCCACGCGCTCTATAGTGAAGCGATCGCGCCATTTGCGCACTTCCGAATGGCCGTCACAGAACCCTAAAACACTGCTGTCGCCATGATTGACCGCCATCGGTCCCCACCAGCCCCATCTGGTCGTTCCTGTATACTCGGGGGCCCCTAATACAAAATGATGGCTCGAATTCCAATTTCGCGTCTCCGCACTCTCGACGAACACATAACGGGTCGATGGGGAAGTAATCTCACCGAACGTCTTGATTTGCAAGTTGTATCCCGAACTGCTCGGGTTGAGGGCTCCGTATAAACACATAGGAAGCCCGTAAGAAACAAATACTCTGGTTCCGTCATACATGCTCTTGCGGATGTTGTCGGCGGGACAATGATAGGTATCCGGCTCTTTGAGATAGGGGAATAGCAGACCCCTTTCGATCCCCCGGATCTCGTCCTCGTCTGTTACAGCAGGATTTGTTTGGGTATTGCTAAGCAGGTTACCATTTGAGTTGCGAGGCACCCCGATCCAACCAACGTATGTCCCGTTCTGCTCTACACCATTGTCTTCAGAGCTCATGATGCGGCCGTCATTATCTTGCATGTACACGTACCAACCCAGGGCAAGGTTCTTGGTATTGCTCAGGCAAACGGTCGCCGCAGCCTTCTTTTTGACCGAGTTCAACGCAGGCAAAATGATGGCCATAAGCAATGCGATAATCGCGATCACCACCAGAAGCTCTATCAGTGTAAACCCCGTTAGTCCTAAGGACTCCGCCGCAAGGCGTCCCTGCCGAAAGGCATCCCTGACGGGACTGACGGGATTACGGGACTTTCGGAGAAAACTCCGGTGTCGTTTCCGGACGTCTGTTTGGCTTCCCGCAAAGCGGGGTCCCTCCCCGTGTCTTTCGGGCAATGTTCTTCTTTCCCGACCAGGAATCTCAATTTCTAACGGGGTAAATCCTTTTTGTCGGATTCCCGCGAAGCGGGGTCGCTCGGACATAATTGTATTTTTTTCTCTACCCACTTTCTTTGTCTCAGTAGTACCCGGCTTTATGCAAATTGAGGTGTTACATCCGATATTATGGTACAAACCGTTCTTGAATGCAACTGTAAAGTGCTTAATCGGTGCTTATTGTTGGCAGTGAGGCGGTTTTTTATTGACAAGGAAGGTATTTACTTGTAGTATATTATAATGAAATGTGGTTTTTGTCTGCATTTGGTAGGCAAAAATCGCCCCAATGGAATTGTTTTGGAGGTAAGGGCCGGCCAATCTGGTTCTTTCTTTATATGTGTTTTGGCCGCTGAATCCGGCTTGGTGATAGAAAAGGGACCCCGCACAGCGGGAATCCAGCAGAGTTTTTAGGAGAGATTTCGATGTTCAACGGAAAAACTGCCGCAGCAATTTTAGCACTAACACTTTTTGTAGTTAGCGCCGGTTTTGCTCAAACTTTGGAGGAGAACTGGAACGATTTCCTGCATTATACGAAAATCGGCCGATTCGATTTAGCCAAGGGATACGCACAGGCGGTTCTGGACAGCAATCCCGATCCTGTAAAATTGCTTGAGCTAAGTAAAGACAACCCTCAGGGTTATGCGATTTTATTAAGAGTCAACGAAATCTCACCTGACCCTAATCTGGCAGAATTAGGCGGTAAAATCCTCGATATTATCGAGCAGGGCAGCTTTACCCGTCGGGCGGATCCAGAGGTTATCGTGGCAGAGATAAGAAGGCTGAGCAGTACCGAGCGTGGCTGGTTCACGGGAGTTAAACGGCTTCGTAACGCCGGTGAATACGCAATACCGTTTATGCTCGATGCGATGGCCGACGAAAACCGCGACGCAGAATTCCCCTATATTGTACGGGCGCTTCCGCAGATTGGCAGAGATGCGATAAGGCCTCTTGTGGCCGCCTTGCAAAGTGAAAATGTGGCGCTCAAGGCCCAGATAATAACGGCGTTGGGCAAGATTGGCTATCCCCAATCACAGGCCTATCTAAAGTATCTTGTCGAGAACGACGGTTCAACCGAGCTTCGTGAATTGGCCAAGAGCAGCCTCAGTAAAATTGATCCTGGAACTCTGAAAATTCCGGCGGCCCAGTTGTTCTTCGAGCTTGGCGAAAAATATTATTACCATGCGCAGTCATTGACACCGGCTGAGGATGCTGATTTTGCCAATATTTGGTTCTTGGATTCTGACCGGCAGCGACTGGTTCGGGAAGAAGTGGCCAAGAGCTACTTTAACGAGCTTATGGCGATGCGGTGCTGCGAATGGGCACTCAAAGCTGACGCAGGATTCGCCCCGGCCATTGGTCTTTGGCTGGCGGCCTTTTTCAAAGCGGAGTCCGCAGGCGCCGAGGAGATGCCGCAATATTTTGGCGACCGGCACGCCGATGCCCTTGTCTATGCCACCACCGCAGGGGTTGAATATCTTCATCAGGCCCTTGCTCGTGCGGTCAAAGATAAGAATGCTCACGTCGCACTTGGTGCTATTGAGGCGTTGGGTACCACAGCCGGTGAAAAATCGCTGCTTTATCGCATTGGGCCGGCTCAGCCGCTGCTTCAGGCCCTGAGTTTCAATAATATAAGGGTAAGATACAGTGCCGCGATAGCAGTAGCTGCGGCAGGGCCTAAGGAGCCATTTGCCGAGAGTAAGCTGGTGGTTGCGAATTTGGCGGAGGCTTTAGGACAAAATTCGCAGCCGGCCGCTGATGATACCGGCCTGTGGAATGAGCAGGTAGCTGACAGTTATGCCCTGCGTGCAGCCGAGGTAATGCTCAAATTGGCTCAAACCAGAAATCCTGTGATTAATTTGTCTGCCGCCCAGGATACTCTCGTAAGCGCGGTAAATGACGAGCGCCCCGAGATCCAGATTTTGGCCGGTCAGATTTTAGCTCATCTCGACAGCCCCGGTGCCCAGCGGGCAATAGCTGGAATGGCTCTTGATAATAACAATGCCGATGATGTGCGAATATCAGCATTTGATTCTCTTGCTACTTCGGCGAAATTAAACGCCAATATGCTGGTTGAGCCGATGGTTGACAGCATTTACATACTTATCAGTTCGGACGATACTGCTCCTGAGCTTCGCAGCGCCGCAGCCGCTGCTTACGGCGCACTTAATCTGCCCAGCCAAAAAGTAAAGGACCTCATCCTCGACCAGGCAAAAAGTTGACGAGAAAGTGAAAAAAGCAATCTCACTTTCTTGTCATCCTGAGTGAAGCGAAGCGGAGTCGAAGGATCTGGCCACCGAAGTAAATTCGTCGCTTCATCTTGTCATTGCAAAGCCCACAAAGTAGGCCAGGTCAATCTCCTTATCGTCTCTACACCATTGTTAAAATATATATTTGCGTTTGGATAGAATTTATCTATAGTAATGTATAGACGAAATGGTTCGGTCATCTTGAGTTATCTGAAACACCAACAAATTGTGAGGTATTGTTATGCCGGAGATTAGCAGGTTTCTTGGAAAGGTCTAATATGCATTTTGTAAAAGATGCCGCATATATATCTGAATATAAGCTATTATTGACTTTTGAAGATGGGGTCGTGAAGCTCGTTGATATGGAGCCATATCTGGACGGCGAGATATTTGAACCATTGAAGGATATCGATTATTTCAAAACCGTCAGTGTGCACCCTGACATAGACACGATAGTCTGGGACAATGATGCCGATGTGTCTCCGGACTTTTTGTATGAAATCGGAGTGGTCCAGAAGGTGTGATGGTGGAAGCTGGTCAGTTTGAAGACAATATTCGATTTAAACAGCATTTGTTTTTTGTTGTGCATAAACGAAGTGCTTCAGTTATTTTAAGTTATGTTGGATCTGGCAAAGGGGTATGCGATGATAACAGAATATGAGAAAGATGTAATTTTGCAGTATGCCAAAAAATATAACGTTTCCTCTGTGTTCTTGTTTGGCTCGTCAATTGAAAAAGATGAAGACGCTAATGATATAGACCTTGGAGTAAGAGGGATTGAACAAAAATTATTCTTCAAGTTCTATGCCGAGCTGGTTAAGCACTTATCAAAACCCGTTGACCTTGTTGATTTATCCCAAAAATCGCTGTTCAATGATATTGTTGAAGAAACCGGAGTAAGAATCTATGGTTGATTTGACCAGAAAAATAGCTGCGGAAAAAGAGAATGTGGAAAAAGCGCTGGATAATCTTAAAGATGCAATGGGAAGAAAAGAGAGGTCGACTGTTGAATTAGCTGCTATTGCTACATTCCTACTTAACATTTATAACGGGATAGAGAATATTTTGAAGCAGGTGCTAAAATCAAGAGGCAACGAGATTCCGAAATCAGAGACGTCGCATAAGGATTTACTGGACATTTCTGTGTCCAATGGAATTATACCGGAGAAACTCTCCGACCAGCTCTACGAATATCTGACCTTCAGGCATTTTTTCGTTCACGCATATGGCTTTATGCTTGAAGAAATACATTTGGAGGATTTGGCAAATAATATTCCGGATGTTTGGTTACAGTTTCTGTTAGCAATACAGAGCAATACTTCAGATAATACGGCATAAGTGAGGTAAACCCTGACATAGATACGATAGTCTGGAAGTGATAACATGAAGATACATATTGAGCAGATACAGCGAAAAATTCTTCCAATTTTACAGCGTTATGGAGCCAAAAAAGCAGGGCTTTTTGGTTCGTGTGTTCGAGGTCGAATGACAGCCGACAGTGATATCGATATATTAGTGGAGATTGAGAGCGATATCAGTTTGCTCGATTTTGTAGGACTTAAGCTGGAAATTGAAGAAGCATTGAATAGCAAGGTGGATTTGGTGGAGTACTGTACTATCAAACCACTGCTTCGGGAAAGGATTCTGAATGAACAGGAGATAATCCTATGAAAAGAGATATAAGGGTTTATATCGAGGATATCTTGGAGAGCATTGCAAAAATAGAACTATACACGAAAACAATTACCAAAAATGATTTTCTGGAAAATACTCAGATTCAGGATGCTGTTCTAAGGCGGTTGGAAATTATAGGCGAAGCTGTGAAGAACATCCCTCAGGACTTTAGGGACAAATATCCAGAGGTTCGTTGGAAAAATATTGCAGGAATGAGGGATATTCTTATCCACGAATACTTCGGGGTAAATTTAGATCGAGCCTGGAAAGCTGTAAGGGAGGATGTTTACGATTTGAGAAACAAGACACTGAAAATGAAGGAAAACTTGGAAAACTAAGACAATAGATAGTTGGTCAGGTAGATTTGCACCGGCCTAAATCACCAGACAAATTTTGCCCCCAATGCCCGTTGTTGTGAACGGGTATTTTTGTTATTATACGACAATTCTATGGATGAGCTGACTTGCTGATGATAGATATCTAACGAATAAATGAAAGGATTGCAGAATGGCTATTGATGCAAAACGAGTAACCGCCTGTCTCGAAGAGTGCAAGAAACACTTGACCACAGAGCTGCTTCCTTTCTGGCTGGACCGCTGTAAGGACGATGAGAACGGCGGCTTTATCACGCACTTCGATAAAGACGGTAACGATACGGGCGAGGATGAGAAATCACTAATCGCTCAGAGCCGTACTGTCTATACGATGGCCTCGGCTCATCGAGCAGGCTACGGGAACGGCAAATGTGCCGAATACGCCAAACACGGCCTCGATTTTCTCATCGACAAGATGTGGGACACCGAACACGGCGGATTCTTCTGGACGGTGGACCGTAAGGGTAACGTCGCCATCGATAAAAAGATTATTTATGGCTTTGGCTTCGCGATTTATTCCCTCAGCGAATATACACTGGCGACTGGCGACCCAAGGGGCTTGGAATACGCTGAGAAGGTTTTCGACCTTATGCAGAAGTACTGTGCCGACACGATGTACGGCGGATATTTTGAGATGTTCGAGAGGAACTGGGACCTGTGCGGGCCGGGCAGCGGGGGTGGTGACAGAAAAACCCTCGACGTCCATATGCACCTGATGGAGGCGTTTACCACGTTGTATGAATGCAGCGGCCAGAGCGTACACCGCCGAAAACTGTTGGAAGATATAGATATTCTGATAAAGAGAATCCTGCACCCGAAATATGCGACCGGCATACCGCAGTTCACGCCTGACTGGCAGATAGCGCCGCAGATAAAGTTTGATATTATTTGGGGCTGGGACCGTTTTGCCGAGGGTGGAGAAAAGGGCCACGCCGAGGATAATACCTCAGCCGGCCACAACGTGGAATTTGCCTGGCTGCTCGCCCACGCGACAGACATTATGGGTGCCGGTTTCGAAGAGTATCGTGACGTTATTAAAAAGGCGATGGACCACGGAATGAAAAACGGTATCGATGATGAATACGGCGGTGTTTACGTCGAGGGTCCGCACTCCGGCGGTGTTTATGACAGGGAAAAAGAGTTCTGGCAGCAGGCGGAGGTTATGATTGGGATGTTGGAGGCGGCCCTGCGGTTCGACCCTGAAAAATACTGGCCGGCCTATGAAAACGTGCACCGTTTTGTCTTCGATAAGATGATAAATCATCCCGTAGGTGAGTGGTGGCCGCTGCTGGCCAGGGAGGGCAAACCTGTTTGGACGCATATGAGTCATTCCTGGAAAGTGAACTATCATACTGTTCGTTGTATGGTACAATCCATAAAGCGGCTTGAAAAGTTGCTTAAAAAGCTTCAATAATAGATGCTTATATATGCAGTACGACGGCAAATACAACGTTTTTGATTCCAGCAAAATCGATACGTATCCATTGAGTACGCGCAGCAACAAGGTTACGCTCGATGACCTTGTCCGGCCAATGGACATCGAGAATATTACTATTGATTTACCGGAAAAGACTTGCAGCGATATCGAGACTATTGCAGGGGCTGTCGTGTCGAGCAGAAAGGCTGAGAAGCCTGTTGTCCTTTTTACCGGCGCTCATTTAATTAAAAACGGTCTTGGCCCTCTGCTTGCCGACCTTGTGAGGCGTAGTCTCGTAACTTTGGTAGCCGGGAATGGCGCCACGGCTATCCACGATTTTGAACTGGCGCTGATAGGCCAAACCAGTGAAAATGTCCCCGATGCTCTGGGCAAAGGCAGATTCGGAATGGCTTACGAGTTTGCATACATCAATTGTGCCTTGTCCATCGGTAATAAATACAAGCTGGGCTGTGGGGAGTCACTGGGCAGAATGATGTGTGATGAAGATTTTCGTAACGAGGTCCTTGCCCTGGTTGGAGAAGTCAGTTCACCACTAAGTTTTTGTTGTCCACTGGCCAGTGTCCTTAGCGCATGCTATGAAAATGAAGTTCCCTTTACGGTTCATGTCGGAATAGGCACAGATGTGACCGACCAGCATCCATCTTTTGACGGCGAGGCCAAGGGCGGCTGTTCCGGCCGAGATTTCCTCATCTATACGAATGAAATAGCCAAGTTTACAGACGGCGGCGTCTTACTTAACATCGCAAGTGCCGTGACCGGTCCGGAAGTTCTGCTTAAAGCAATCTCAATGGCTGCCAACACGGGCGATGTCCCGAATAATATCATCACCGCCGACTTTGACCTCCGCGACCACGAGCCAGAGGCGATGAGCGATGAATCTTCAGAAGGTTATTATTTCCGCGACCAAAAGAGCATTGTAACACGAATCCCCAGGGCATTTAACGGCAAAGGATTTTATATACAGGGCAACCAAAAACAAACGTTTCCATTGCTCTATAAAAAGATTATAGAACAGTTGTAACTAAAAGGTATTTAACAATGAAAGAAGAGCGCATCAATGAAATTCTGACTCGGATTAAGAATGTAAAAATAGCGGTTTATGGTGATTTCTGTGTTGATGCTTATTGGCTGCTCGATGCTCGCGGCTCGGAAGTATCGGTAGAAACCGGCCTGCAGGCCCGGGCGGTCGGCAAACATTACTATTCGCTCGGCGGAGCATCAAACGTCGTGGCCAATATTGCCGCCCTTGAGCCGGCAGCCATACAGGTAATAGGTGTTATCGGGGATGACATCTTCGGCAGAGAGCTGAGGCGCCAGTTCCACGAGCTTAATGTCGATACAACCTATCTGGTTGTTCAAAAGGAGAATTTCGATACCGTAACCTTCGGCAAGCCATACCTTGAGGGAAGCGAAGAGCCAAGAATTGACTTCGGCTTTTTCAACCAGCGAACCGAGGCAACCGACCGTGCTTTGCTGGACGGTATCGCCAGCGCCCTGAAGAGTGCAGATGCACTGATAGTAAACCAGCAGGTTCCCGGTAGCATTCCAAACGAATCTTTCATAGACCGGGCCAACGCCCTGTTTGAACAGTTTGCGGACAAAATAGTTTTGCTCGATTCCAGACACTACGGGTACAAGTTCAAAAACATCTATCGCAAGACGAATGATTTGGAGGCGGCCCACCTGAACAACGTCGATGTCAAATTGGACGATGTTCTTACGTTGGCCGATGTGAAGAAGTATGCCCGGAACCTTTATCAGCAATTCAGCAAACCCGTATTTCTGACCCGAGGCCCGCGCGGCATTATAACCGTTGATTCCGAAGGTATCCACGAAGTCCCGGGCATTCAATTATTGAAAAAGCTCGATATTGTCGGGGCCGGAGACACGGTAACCAGCGCGTTGGCTTTATGCCTGGGTGCAGGTATCGAAGCCGCCGAGGCGTCCGAGCTCGCTAACTTTGCCGCTGCTGTTACCGTTCAGAAGTTATTCCAGACCGGCACTGCATCTGGCCCGGAAATCATCGAGGTCGGTAGAGATGCTGATTATATCTATCAGCCGGAACTCGCCTCCGATAGACGCGGAGCTTGCTATTTCAGAGACAGCGAAATAGAGCTTTGCTGCAAATCAATACCGTTTGGTCGAATAAAACACGCCGTCTTTGATAATGACGGGACCATAAGCACCTTAAGACAGGGCTGGGAGGAGATAATGGCTCCCGTGATGGTCAAGGCCATTCTTGGTGATAAATACGAGACCGCAGATGAGACCCTTTACCACAAGGTCCGGAACCGTGTCGCTGATTTTATCGATAAGTCCACCGGCATTCAGACGATTGTGCAGATGGAAGCCCTTGTCGAAATGGTAAAAGAGTTCGGCATCGTTAGTCCTGATAAAATCCTCGACAAATTCGGCTACAAGGAAATCTACAATGATGCCTTGATGGAGCTTGTTACCAAGCGAATCGAGAAATTCAAACGCGGCGAACTTGACATCAATGACTACACAATCAAAGGCGCATTGGAATTCTTAAAAATCCTGCAGCAGAGGGGCATAAAACTTTATTTGGCCAGTGGGACAGACCGCCAGGATGTTATCGCCGAGTCCGAAGCACTTGGTTACGCCGAGCTTTTTGACGGCGGCGTTTACGGTGCTGTGGGCGATGTTGCTAAATATTCCAAGAAGATGGTCATCGAGAAAATAATGGCCGAGAATAATTTACAAGGCCCAGAGCTGGCTGTCTTTGGCGATGGTCCCGTTGAAATACGCGAATGCCGAAAACGCGATGGCATCGCCGTCGGTATCGCCAGCGATGAGATTCGCCGCCACGGCTTAAGTGCCGAAAAGCGCACCCGCCTGGTCAAAGCCGGCGCGCACGTCATCGTGCCCGATTTCTCACAACACGACAAGCTCATAAAATTATTATTCGGTTCCCGCGAAGCGAGGGTCCTCCAGGAGTGAATTTACAGCGCCTTTTGACACGAGATTGTAAGATGCCAATATTTGAATACAAGTGCAATAACTGTGGTCATACGATGGAGTTTTTGGAGAAGACGAGGACTCCTCGAAAACATAGCTGCGAAAAGTGCAAAAGCCCCGATTTGCAGAAGCTATTGAGTGGTTTTGCCGTTGGCCAAAGCAAATCGGCGAGCCAAACCTGTGAATCCTGTCCGAGCGGCCCCTGCCCAACTGATACCTGCTCGACGGGAGCATGTCCCTATAGTTCGTGACATTGAAAAATAGCTATTTGCTTTGGTTTAGCCAGATGTCCAGGCGAGGTGTTTGCCAGCCGTAGGGTTTGCCTAAGATGTCGTAGTCGCCGTCGCCATCGAGGTCGGCAATCTTGGATTCGTGCAGGGCAATACCGCTTGAGACCTGAGTGATTTCAAAGTTTCCTCTCCCGTCGCCCAGTAAAATTAGATTTTTGGCGTCCGGATTCCTGCCGCTTAACCGCATTTCCGCCACCCAGATGTCGAGATTGCCGTCGCCGTTAAAATCGATGAGCGCTAAAGAGTGGCCGCAGTCTATCTCTTCAATTATTTTTTTACTAATCCAGGTGCCTTTCTTCCATTCGTACATCATTAAAGGTGCCTGGCCGTCTCCTACAACTAAGATGACTTCCGGCCGACCGCCCTTAATCAACTGCCCGGCCGCTGAGCGGGAGAATGCGTAGCCGGCGTCGATGATATTTGGTGTATAGCTGGTTCGGCCGTTGTGTTTGAACCACCTTCCGCCGCCTACTATGTCAAGCTTGCCGTCACCATCAATATCCGCTTTGGCCAGTCCTTCATGTTCGTTGATTCCCTTAAAGCCTGGGTATGTTCCCCGCTGTTCCATCTGGCTGTCTTTGCTCCAGGAATAAATCTCTGTGCACTGCCAGGCCTTAGCTTTCTTAGGATTTTTTGGAATCTCGGTGATATATAATTTGCAGCCACCCTGGTTCCAGAATACAAGTTCCATTTGCCCGTCACCGTCGAAGTCGCCGAATATCTGGTCGTGGTGTTTATTGGCGCCGAAGTTTTTGATTTCGTGCCGCTTCCAGGGGGTCTTGGGATTGAACTTAGGATATGGATTTTCCCACCACCAGAGCCTGTTGTCCCGTGAGTCTCCCCCGAAGACTATATCAAGGTCTCCATCTGCATCGATATCGCAGGAGTCTGCTCCGGCTTCGATATGCAGGGCTTCGTCATCGACGACATATTTTGTCCAGCCATTTGAACTTCGACGATACCAGACGACCGACGGTGCTTTGGTGCGCTCGGTGATGGCAAAATCATTAATCCCGTCCTTATCAATATCGCATACAACACTGGAGGTCTGCTGTGTGCCGGCATTCGGAGTCGGAAGGTCTCCATTTACCGTCGATAGATGTTTCCAGCCCGCAGCGCTTGCCTTTTGTAAAGCGAAGCTGCAAGTAATAAGGCTGCTTACGGCAATTAACACGCTGACTATTAACATTCTCGGTTTCATTATAGAATCTCCTTATTTTAGTTGTGATGGATTATGCAAAATAGAAATCAGGCGTATATTGTTTGGGGGAATCGTTTTTTTTTGATTTTCTCAAATAATCCTGTAAATCCTTATCGTTGGTGTTCAAAGATCTTCAAGCTCAGCTAAGAAAGAATCAGACTTATCCAGCTCCAATTCAGGGAAGCTGCCGGACAGCTCCTTTGCCAGGACCTTTGGTGGAGGAACTTTCGCTGGGGGTTTTGGTTTGGCCTTGGGTGGTATAATTTTTTCAGGCTTGCCGTCAATCTGCAGAAGGAACGTAAGCGGGCCGATTCTGATATAATCACCCGCCTTGACCGTTGTTTCATCTATACGTTTACCGTTAAGGAACGTGCCGTTACGGGAGTCAAGGTCTCGAATTTTCACGGCCTCTTTGTTCAGGTTCAGCCGGCAGTGCCTTTTGGAAACGACCGTAAGGGGGATACACAAATCGCAGTCGTGGCGTCGGCCAATTATCGTATTATCGCTCGGCAGAGTAAAAGCTTTTTGCGAGCCGTCTTTTTTGAATAGAATCAGATTAACATCCATTCTACCTTCCTCGCTGTCAGTTTGTACTTTTTTCCACGAATACCTTTATTATATAGATAAAAGCCCTGTATGACAAGAAATAAATCGGACGATAAATAATATTGACAGAAATCGCCCACTGGGTTAATGTTGTACGAAATCACGCGAAAAAGAAGGTAGTGCTTTGTCACAGTTCGATTGGTGGATGTCATTGCGAGCGAAGCGAAGCAATCTCTATTGTTCGAAGGCAAGAGATTGCCACGGCCCTTCGGGCCTCGCAATGACAACTCCTCAAATTATATGCGACAGAGTAGTAGATACAAAAAGGATTTGTAATATCGGATAGATATATGGCAAAAGTTACATTGCCCGATGGCAGCACATTGGAAGTTACCGAGGGCACGACGGCACAGCAATTAGCTGAGCAGATAGGACCGGGACTTGCGAAAGCAGCCGTAGCAGCGAAAGTCAATGGCCAAATAGTAGATTTATCCACTCCGATTAATGGCGAAGCGGACGTTCAAATCATCACCCTCAAAGATGACGAAGGCCTTGAAGTGACGCGTCATAGCTGCGCCCACGTAATGGCTGAAGCTATATGCAGTATTTGGCCGGATACAAAACTGGTCTATGGGCCGACCGTTGAGGACGGATTTTACTATGATATTGACCTCGATGAGCCGATTCGGCCAACCGATTTCGAGCGTATCGAGGAGAAGATGGCTGAAATCATCAAAGCCGACGAACCGTTTGTCCGCAAAGAAATGACCAGAGCCGAGGCTCTGACGAAATTAGCAGGCGACAAATACAAGACCGACAATATAAGCCACACGGATAGTGATGTTATTAGTTTTTACTCGCACGCAGATGGCTTCGAGGATTTGTGCCGGGGCCCCCACGTACCCGGCACAGCTAAAGTCGGAAGCTTTAAGATTATGTCGGTGGCCGGCGCCTATTGGCACGGTGACCCGACACAAAAAATGCTCCAGCGGGTCTATGGCACCGCCTGGCCGACAAAAAAAGAGCTTGACGACCACCTGCAAAGATTAGCCGAGGCGAAAAAACGTGACCACCGCGTATTAGGTAAGCAGCTGGATTTATTTAGTTTCAACGAGGCCGGCCCCGGCTTTGCATTCATTCACGCCAAAGGAATGATTATCTGGAATGCCATAGTAGATTTTTGGCGGGGCATTCACGATAAGTACGGATATGGGGAAATCCTCACACCTATAATTCTTAATGAGCAGCTTTGGCACAAGAGCGGCCACTGGGACAATTACAAAGAGAATATGTACTTCACCAATTTCGACGATATGGACTTTGCGATCAAGCCGATGAACTGTCCCGGCGGATGTCTGGTCTACAAGACCCGGCAGCACTCGTATCGCGAATTTCCGATGCGCGTCGCCGAGCTTGGGCTGGTGCATCGACACGAAGCCAGTGGCGTTATGCACGGGCTTTTTAGAGTCAGACAGTTTACCCAGGATGATGCCCATATTTTCTGCACCCCCGAGCAGATAGAGTCCGAGATAATCGGAGTCATCGAACTTACCTTCGAGATATATCAGGCCTTCGGGTTCGAAGATTTCCGCATTGAGCTTTCGACCAAGCCCGAAAAGCACATAGGCTCGGACGAGATTTGGGAAACGGCTACAAATGCCCTCGAGGATGCTCTCAGGCACAAGAGTATTGAATACAAAATCAACGAGGGCGATGGTGCATTTTACGGGCCAAAAATTGATTTTCATATAAAAGATTGCCTGAAAAGGTCCTGGCAATTGGGCACAATTCAACTGGATTTTTCTATGCCGCAGCGGTTCGGCCTGGTTTATACCGATAAAGATAATACCGAGAAAGCTCCGGTTATGATTCACCGGGCGGTTCTGGGCTCTTTTGAACGCTTTATTGGTATTCTTATAGAACACTACGGTGCAAATTTCCCGCTTTGGCTTTCCCCGGAGCAGGTAAGGGTGCTGCCAATAAGTGAAAAAAGCAATGATTATGGGAAAATCGTTGAAGATAAGCTAAAAGATGCGTCCCTGCGCTGCCGTTGCGATTTTTCAAATGAGAAAATAAATGCCAAAATTGCCAGAGCTTACAGCGAAAAGCTCCCCTTTATGCTGGTAGTCGGGCCCAAAGAGGCCCAGTCCGATACCGTCAATGTAAGAATCCGGGGGGTAAAGGAGAATAAGACAGTCCGGATTGATGAGTTTTTAAGAATAACAAGGGACAAAATTGCCGACAAAAAAATAGATTTGGCTTTTTAGAAATATAAGTTATAATTGTTGGTTGTAAAAAGACCTTAAGAATAATCGATTAACGATTTGTTCCTTTATAGAAAGGTAAGGTGGTGTACAATAAGTAAACGAGGGTTAAAGGTAAATGGAGGAATTCGGGCCGAAACAATTCGGCTCGTTGACGAGTCAAACAATCAGGTGGGCATCGTACCTAAATACGAGGCACTAAGCAGGGCACGCGAGATAGGGTTGGACCTTGTGGAAGTGGCCCCTACCAGCGACCCGCCGGTTTGTCGGATAATGGATTACGGCAAGTGGCAGTACGAACAAAAACGCAAGGTTCGTGAGGCTCACAAGAAAAGTCAGCACCATACTGCAACGCTGAAGGAGATCAGGCTCAGACCCGAAACCGACACACGCGACCTGGAGATTAAGCTCAAACACGGGCGGGAATTTCTGGAGAAAGGCCACAAGGTACAATTCACAATGTTCTTCCGCGGACGCCAGATGCTGCACCGGGACCGGGGTTATGCGATGCTCGAGCACATTACTGAATTGTTACAGGATTTGTCGAAGATTGAACGACCGGCCAGAATGGCCGGAAGACGCATGACTTTATTAATTGTGCCTAAATAGTGCGTATCCGCCGAACAGAAGCGGCCCCAGCAGTCTCGTGGAGCATATTGCATAGCACCAAGTGTATTGAAACACGCCTCACTTAGGATTTATCACCTGTAAGTTCTGTGCTTACAAATTATACGTTCATAAATAGGGACGGTTTGCTAACAAATAACCTTAGGCGGGTTTTTCTAATTTTTTCAAGAATTTGCACTTCCGGTATTGACCAGCTCCGGCAAATAACGTAAATTACCAACCTTATATTCTTCCTGTAGCAGGCAGAGCACAGCGAAGTAGTGGTCTGTAACATGAAAAATGCGTGGTGGTTACTGGTAGGGTGGGGCTTGCCCCGCCGAGATGATGCTAACAAGCGTGTTACAGGATAGTAGCTTTTTGATGCAGGATTTCAGGGAAGGTTATTTTAAGGGGAACAGCTAAATGCCGAAACAGAAGACCCATAAAGGGTTGAGCAAAAGAGTCAAGATTACAGCTACCGGCAAGGTCAGGCATAAACGTGCCGGGGGTGGTCATCTTATGAGCGGTAAAAACGCAAAACGTCGAAGGCGGGTGGGCAGCTCGTCTATTATGAAAAGCGCGATGGCTAAGACAGCCAGAATTAAACTCTGTAAGTAGATGCCGTAAAAAAAATAATCAATTGATAGGGCTTGCTTCTCGGCTTGGGTTTCCTCTCATTCAGCTGCCGCCAGCAGGTCTTAAAGAATCGAAGAATTTCAAAGGAAAGCTGAAATGCCAAGAGTTAGAAAAGGTGCCGCAAGACACCAGGCAAAAAAACGAATCCTCAAAGCGGTAAAGGGTCATCGTGGCTCCGCAGGTCGGCTGTATCGCCTGGCTAAAGAAGCCACCGTGCGGGCAGCCGTTAATGCTCGAATTGGCCGCAAACGCCGAAAACGCGATTTCCGCGGTCTGTGGATTACCCGGTTAAACGCAGCCTGCCGGCAGCGGGGTATAAGATACAGTCAGTTCATCAACGCCTGCAAAAAAGCCAGCATTGGGCTGAACCGAAAAATGCTGAGCGAAATCGCTATTGCCGACCCGGATGGTTTCGACGCCATAGTTGAGGCTGCCAAGGCCGCAATAAAATCGTGAATCTTAACGCAGACCTTGCCTGGCGAGCCACGAATTACGACCTACGATATACGATATACGACATACGAGTGAATGCTTGAGCAATTTAAACAAATCGGTAAAGAAGCCCTTGCTGACCTGAAGAAGGTTACTGACCTGGCCACTCTGGAAGAGTTCCGCATAAAATACCTGGGCCGAAAAGGACAGATTATCCGGATGCTTAGTCAGATAGGCAAGCTCCCACCCGAACAAAAACCTCTGGCAGGCCAGCTCGCAAACAAAATAAAAAAAGAGGTTACCAAGGCATTCGAGCATCTAAAAAGCACTCTGTTGCAATCGCAGCAGGAAATATCAGAAGAGTTGATAGACGTTACTCTGCCGGGCAAACCTGTCAGGATTGGCAAAGCTCACGTTATTACGCAAACCTTGAATGAGCTGCTGGAGATATTCGGCCGAATGGGCTTTGCTGTGGCCTATGGCCCGGAGGTCGAAGACGAATGGCACAATTTCGTTGCGCTGAATATTGGTCCTGAACACCCGGCGAGGGACCCTTCGGATAATTTCTACATTGATGATGACACGTTATTGCGAAGCCAGACATCCACGATTCAAATCCGTGTTATGGAGCATACCAAACCGCCCATTCGGGTTGTTGCACCGGGACGGGTCTATCGCCCGGACACCGTCGATACGACACACATGTATATGTTTTACCAGCTTGAAGCCCTGGTTGTCGATGAGGGTGTTAGTATGGTGGATATGAAGACCACCATCGAGCAGTTTATCTATACCTTTTTGGGTCCCGATACGAAATGGCGATTTCGGCCGAGCTTTTTTCCGTTTACCGAGCCAAGCGCCGAAGTTGATTTGCTCCTAAAAGATAAAACCGGCAAAGAAAGCTGGGTAGAGATGGGCGGCTGCGGTATGGTTGACCCGAACGTCTTTGATGCCGTTGGGATAGACAGCGAAAAATATACCGGCTGGGCGTTCGGTTTCGGAATAGAGCGGCTAGCTATGCGAAAGTACGGCATTACAGACATTCGCCTGTTTTTCGAAAACGACCTGCGCTTCCTGGACCAATTCTGATTTTCTTCCTGTTGGGCTTTTCGTTATTGAAGAAACACTGGGTGGCACCCTCAAACCATGGCCTGAGTTCGTCGAAGGATTGTTTGTGGGTGTTGAAAATCCCTGGTGTTTTAATCGGCCTGTTGAGTCGATTTAGCTTTGAGTTTTTCGTCCGCGGCTTCCCAGCGGGTGCGGATATCGTCCTTGGACTGCCATCTAAACAAAAGCACAAAATTTTCGTCTCGCTCGACTTTGCCGTAGTAGCGGCCGGTGCTAACGACTTTACCGTTGGAGTGGACAAGCACGAGCAGCTTCGCAATGCCTGTCTGCTCTACGCCGCGGGCTAATGCCAGTTCGGGGAACGGCGTAGGTGAGCCGGGAATTGGAATTGATGGGATGCCTAAAATGCTGCTTTTGTATTCTGTGCCGAGCGCACCCGAACTTATCTCCACCACGTAGTCAGCCTGCTCGGCGTTTTCAGTAAGATGAGCCCCGATTTCGGCAAAACGCGCTCGCACTGCTGCCTTAACGTATTCGATGTCGTAGCTCTTTAGATTGGTAAAGTCTAAGTAAGTTTTTTTCCCGGCCACCTGTGGGATGTCGAGTTTCTCAAGGGCGTTGTCAACCGCTCCGGAAAGAAGTAGCTGCTCGATGGCGGCCCGCTCTGTGTTGGTAAAAGTTCGTGAGCCACAGCCGGCCGCAAAGGTTACTAATAAGCTTGTCCAAATGATATACTTCATTTTTTTACCGAAACGTAATAACTGCTTGTTGTTATTTGACTGAATCGTCTGGGGGCAATCCAAGTTTTTTGTATAGCTGTCGTCGTCCGGCTTTGTCGCCTTCAATTATTGCTTTGGCGTATTCGGCTGCTTCTTTTGCACGCGCTCGCGGGACTACGATGACGCCGTCCCCGTCGGCGACGATGACATCACCCGGCTCGACTAAGACACCACCGCAGACGATAGGGCGGTTGACAGATTCGATTTCGTTTCGGCCCGGCCGAATGCCCCTGCCTGGTTTGTTAAAGTACAGAGGGATCTTCTCGGTAATGATCTCGTCTGTGTCACGGGCAGTAGCGCTAGTAACCACTCCGACACATCCGCGCAAACACCAGCCCATTATGTTATTTGAGCCGATTGAGCCCACATCGGAGTCCGGCGCATCGTCGATGACCAGCGCCATACCCTTGCGGATGAGCGGAACGAACGGCTCGCTCGAGAGCTTGCTGTACCACTGACCGACCCAGCGGTCAAACGCCTCGGTTTCCATACGCGGCGCCGGCGGCTTGTTCGTCGGGACGTATCGGACAGTTACAGCAATGCCGATAAAGCGATGCGTGAAATGTTTGGTATCTTTCCAGAGGGCGTGAATTTCCGGCGACATTAGGCCGGTATTAGTCAGCCCGACTTTGTCCATCCCGTCGGAAACGTCAGCGACGCGCAGGCCCTCGAAGAGTTTCAGGATTTGCTCATCTTCTTTGGCGGTATAGACCTTGGTTGTAATGAAATTTTTGCCTGCCCGTAATTCTTCAGTACTCGGCTTAGTGTCCTGTCTGGCTGCTGCCGGTGCCGAATAAGCACCTATAACCAGCAGCGAGAATGCCAAAAGCCCGACTAAAAGCACTAAGGTTACTGTTACGGTTGTCTTTGCTTTTCCGGTTTGCATTTCTTACCTCCTTAATATCCAAGAAATCTAATAATATAAGCGTTTCGATACTATAAGCTCTTTTTGCTCCGATTCAAGGCAAAAAAGGCCGAGTAATAAAGAAAGTGTTTTTGGAAGAACTTAGCATTTGGGTAAGTTGTTGATTATTGAGGGGTATTTGATAAATTGAAACCTAAGACGAGGCCGATTGGTTCGGGGATAAATGATATGATTGATATCACAGATAACATATTTATTCGTGAGGATGAGCTTATTTTCAAGGCGTCGCGGAGCGGCGGGCCGGGGGGACAAAATGTCAATAAGGTAAATACGCGGATTACGCTGTTTTTTGATGTGGCGAACTGTGAGAGTTTTTCTGATGTGCAAAAGCGGCGAATACTCTCTCGCCTGGCGACGCGGGCCGGCAAAAATGGCCTGGTAAGAGTTGCTTCGCAAAGGTTCCGGACTCAGAAGGCAAATCGCAGAGCCGCCGTCGAGCGATTGCAACAATTATTAGCTGAGGCCCTGAAGACCCGGCCGGTGAGGAAAAAGACCAAGATTCCCTATGTGGCCAAACAGCGGCGATTGGAAGAAAAAAGACGGCGAAGCCTGTTAAAGCGGCAGAGAGCGAAAAGAAATTTGGCTGAGGATTTCGCGGATTAGAGGCGGCAAAACGAAGCGCAGGTATCAGCGTTTTCGTTTTCGGCGGACCATCACCACGAAGACCACGACCGCGGTAACAATAACGATTACCAGCACTTCCTTTGGACCGATTAACACAGCCGCCATAGTAATTTTGCCTTCCTTGTTTATTCAGCCTTTATCCGGCAGAGTCTTGTTCTTCAAACATTTCCTTTGGCTGAGACTTTTATAGTTATTTTCGCCGAAAAGCAAGGAAATATTCCACATAAAAGAGGCTTTCCCTGCAAGACCACCCCCAAACAAGTTTGAGGGTGCCACCCTGGGTTTTATTGAGTTTGAGGGTGCCACCCTGTATTTCATTAATAACTCAAAGCTCAATAAGATAAATCTGGTGGAAAGAGATAATTTTTTTTATATTAAAGTGCGTAACGAAACGTCATATTGATAGTGAAGGTTGATTATTAATCTTATTGGGTCGGCCTTGGATGCTGGAAGATAAGCGTCTAATATGGGAGCTCAAACAAGGGGACAAAGAGGCCCTGCGCCAAATCTACATGAAGTACAAGGATACTCTGCTGACGATAGCGGCTTCTTTACTGCACGATGCTTATACTGCGGAGGATGTTTTGCACGATGTTTTTGTTTCTTTTGCCGCCGGTGTTGGAAGGCTTGAGCTGCGAGTGAGTCTGCGGAACTATTTAATAAGCAGTGTGGTTAACCGTGTGCGGGACAGGTTCCGTAAAAAGAAACACCATGTCGTTGAACTTGACAAAGCTGGACAGATCGGCTCGGATTCATACGACCCCGTGCAGTCGGCAATATTCACCGAGGAATTACAGCTATTGGCTGACGCATTGTTCCAGCTTCCATTGGAGCAGCGAGAAACAATAATCCTGCATTTGAACGGCGGGATGAAATTTAAGGAAATAGCTGAAGTGCAGCGTATTGGGCTCAGTACGGTCCAGGGCAGATACCGCTATGGGCTTGATAAACTGCGGACAATCTTAAGTGGAGACTCGAAAAAATGAATCCCGCAGACCAGATAGAACGAACGATTGGGAGATTGCATTTAACTACCAGAAGTGAGACGGACAAACGCATTCTCGACGATGCTTTTGCTGCACTTGAAAAATCTGCGCAAAAGCAATCACCTGATGTTGGACACATCGCCCGGCGAAGAACTCTAAGAATCAGAATAGCAGGGCTGGCTGCCGTCGCTGCTGTGATTCTTGTGGTTTTTGCTTTGTTCTTTGGCACACGGGTCACAGAGACTGTTGCTCTAAATGAGATTTATGAGGCGCTGGGGAAAGTTCAGAATGT
>JBDRTM010000557.1:0-2200 GCA_043824065.1 Planctomycetota bacterium
TGTGAATCTTGCCGATGTCAATACGATTGGCCTTGGATTAGGCGACAGGAACAATCCCCAGGCTGGTGGTTCAGGTACGATGTACTTTGACGATATTCGTCTGTATCCTCCGCCGCCGGAGCCGGCACCGTAAACCGGGATTTGGCTGGCCCCCATTGCTTCTGCCGTAAGGCATCTGCCGCAAGGCATCCTGTGGACTGCAGATTGCGAAGCAAGATATTGGGGCGCGGTTGACCCCGTTAGATAATGTCGTATTCTTCATATCTAACGGGGTTGATATAGCAGTCGCCGCGGCGCCCAGCCAGGGCAGATTTGTGTCAATTCGGGGCTTATACCGATTGATTCGGTATAAGCCCCTTTTAAGTTGATAATTGATTATTGTTGTGGGGACATCGGCAGGTTGGGGGTAGAAAATCTTGCCATTCGGCCTCTGGTGGTGTACTTTATGGCACCAATGCAGACAAAGATTGTAAAACTCGATGCTACAAATGTTGATTCGGCGAAAATCAAGGAAGCCGCATCTCTGGTCGATGACGGTGGACTGGTGGCGTTCCCGACCGAAACCGTCTATGGTATTGCCTGCCGAGTCAAAACCGATTCATTAGCAAGACTCAACAATATTAAAGGCAGAGACCCCACCAAATACTACACATTACATATCGGACAAAAAAACGATGTCAAGAAATATGTACCTACCATCGGATTAAGGGCTGAAAAATTAATCAGAAACGCCTGGCCCGGACCTTTGACCATAGTCTTCGAATTAGACCATACGGACATTGACAAACAGAAAAAGAACCTCGAAAGAAAGTTTTTCAAAAGTCTGTATAAAAATAATTCCATAGGCATTCGCTGTCCGGACAACCCGATAGCTACAATGCTGCTGCTGGCAGCGAACAATCCTGTAGTTGCGCCAAGCGCAAACATAGCGGGTCAATCGCCGGCGGTCGATGCCGACCAGGTTCTTGCTCAATTATCAGGTCAAATCGAGCTGCTGCTGGATGCCGGGCCTTGTAAATACAAAAACAGCAGCACCGTTGTTAAAATAGGTAAAATGGGTATAGGGATTTTAAGGCCCGGCGTATATTCTCAAGCCCAGTTAGATGCAATGTCAGCGGTCAAGTTTTTATTCGTTTGTACCGGCAATACCTGCCGAAGCCCAATGGCCGAGGGAATATTTCGAAAATATTTAGCAGAAAAATTGCAATGCAAAGTTGACGACCTGGACAAAATAGGTTATAAAATATACTCTGGTGGGGTGATGGATACGGCTGGTTTTCCAGCAAGCGCCGAAGCGATAGCAGCTTGTGCAGCCAAGGGAATAGATTTAATAGCTCACAGGAACCAAGGATTGTCCAAAGAGCTTATCGAAGAGAGTGACTTAATTTTTGCAATGGAGCGAATGCACCAGCAGAAAATTATTGCCCTTAGTCATGAGGCTGCGAATAAGTGTTTTCTATTAGCAGGAGATGAAGGTATTGCTGACCCGATAGGTCACCCCCAGGAGTTTTTCGATAGTTGTGCTGATATGATAGAAGCAGCCGTGAAGAAAAAGATTAGTGAGCTTGTGATATGAAAATAGCAGTTGGAAGCGACCATCGTGGTTTCGAGGCAAAAGAGCAAATCAAGGCCATAATTGCTGAGCTTGGCCATGAGTGTATTGATTTTGGCACCAACGACAGCAATCCGGTTGATTACCCTGACCCAGCTTATTCAGTAGCAATGGCGGTGTCGAAAAAACAGGCCGACAAAGCCATTTTAGTCTGCGCAACCGGGCTCGGGATGAGTATAGCCGCAAACAAAATACATGGAATTAGAGCTGCATTGTGCCATGATGAATTAAGTGCCCAGATTTCACGCGACCATAACGATGCAAATGTCCTTTGTTTGTCAGGAGACCAGGTCGGAGAAGTATTATTGCGAAAAATAGTGGAGGTCTGGCTTAATACAGAATTCAGCGGTGGAAGACACGAAAGAAGAGTAAGAAAAATAAAAGCCATCGAAGAAGGGAAAGACCCGAGAGAAGTACAAAACAGCAAACGCACAGCGAACAGCTATTAGGACTTGTAAATAAATTATCTTCCATTTTTGGCTGGCTGCGGCTTCGGCTGGCGGTGTCAGCAAAACTCGGACTACCAACCAGTAGGCCTGCGTTTTGCTTCCTTGCCAGCCTTGTCCTCGCTGGAGCCAAAACGAAACC
>JBDRTM010000558.1:0-5144 GCA_043824065.1 Planctomycetota bacterium
ATCTGGCCTTAGAACAGGATTTTGTCCCGTTCCGAGTGTGAGATTCTTCGCTGCGCTCAGAATGACAAGTTGCATATGCTCTTGTCAAAGCTATACTTATGTAAAAAGCAGTCAAGTTGAGATATTAGTACATTCATCCAACGCGGAATACGCGTTGACTGTAGGAGCTGGTAAAATCATCAACCGAAAGATAATTACCTTATTGTGTTTGGCGATGCCACTCATTCTCATTTTCTCGAATGCTGCCTTTGCTGAGAACTGGCCCGGCTGGCGCGGGCCGCGAGGAGACGGAACCAGCCTGGAAAAAAATGTGCCGATAAGATGGAGCGCCACGCAGAATATCATGTGGAAAGTTCCCATCCCCGGCAAAGGACATGCATCCCCGATTGTTTGGGGCAGGCACATCTTCGTAGTAACCGCGATTAAAGAAAAAAAGCAGCGGATACTGTTGTGCCTGGACCGCAAAGACGGGAAAATACTCTGGCAGCGCGTGGTCCTTGAAGCTCCATTGGAACGGATTAATTCGCTGAACAGCTACGCATCGTCAACGCCCGCGACGGATGGCCAAAGAGTGTATGTCAGTTTTCTCGACCGCGATAAGATGTTCATAGCGGCGTATGACTTCGATGGCAATAGGCTCTGGGAGGTCAGGCCGGGCGTGTTCGCAAGTATGCACGGATACTGTTCGAGCCCGGTCCTCTGGAAAGATAAGGTCATCGTCAATGGAGACCACGATGGGACGTCGTATATCGTAGCTCTAAGTCGCGCGACAGGACAAACAATTTGGAAGACACCTCGGCCCAACAGGACGCGGAGCTACTGCACACCGATTATCCGGCAAATTGACGGACGCAACCAGATGGTTCTTTCCGGAACTATGTGCGTGGCCAGTTACGACCCGGACACCGGCGAGCAGCACTGGCTCATAGACGGGCCAACGGAACAGTTCGTTGCATCAATAGTGTATAACGGTGAATTACTGTTTATGACGTGTGGGTTTCCCGATCGTTTTATTCAGGCAATCCGCCCGGACGGACGGGGCAACGTAACCGATACGCATGTTCTTTGGCAGAAGGACCGTGACTGCTCATACGTACCGAGTCCGATTGCCTTTGGGCCATACTTTTTAGTCGTGGCGGACAACGGAGTAGCAACGTGCTTCGAGGCAAAGACCGGAAAAAGCTGCTGGCGGGAACGATTGGGACCACATTATAGTGCTTCACTGGTCTCGGCCAACGGATTGGTATATTTCTTATCAGACAAGGGCGTTATGACCGTCGTCAAGCCGGGAGCAGAGCTTGATATCGTAGCGCGCAATGAGTTAGGAGAAAATACCTACGCCTCACCAGCTATCAGTGATGGGCAGATTTTCCTGCGAGGGGCCAAACACCTATATTGCATCAGCACCGACAAAAATTAATATATTCTTATTGCTTGCATAAACAAGATTAAGCAAGTATAATAATGGTGTGTAAACTTGATAATAAGGTTGTGCGTAAGTGATATGGGCACATCCACTTACGAGCAAAAAGCTTATTAAGGAGTTATAGCGATGCAAAGTAAAAAGGGATTCACGCTGATAGAACTATTAGTGGTAATCGCCATTATTGCCGTGCTGATGGCAATCCTCATGCCGGCCCTCAATAAAGCCAGAGAACAGGGACAACGGATAGTATGTAAATCGAACCTGAAGAATTATACACTTGCGATACAGATGTACGCGGATGATAATGACGACAAATTCTGTCGGCCGGAAAGTGCTTACTTTACACAGACTGCACCTTACCCGGTAGAGTCGGGACTCACCAGTCCCATTCACCTTCGTTGGGCCAATGGGGACCTGTACCTCAAAAACCATCCGGAATATGCCAGTTCATTCTTCTTCTATTTACAGAACGTAAAGGCATTCATCTGCCCAACATTTGTCCGCCTAACTTTAAGGTCTTCCCAGGACCATTTTTATCAAGCTGACGCCGGCAATCTTAAAAACTATAAGCCCTGGTACAATTATACTATGAATGCATATCTGGGCAGCCTAAACAGCAGTGTCAAGAATTCGGGTGTAAAAAAGCTGTCCGAAGTTAAACACCTTGCGGAAACATTTTCCTTCACAGAGGAAAGTGCCCTGGTTGATACCAGATATAACGTCTCCGGCCTTAACGATACGTACATGATTCCTGGTAACGATTCTATGGTAGAAGGTTGGCTTAACCAGACTGGTAGCTACCGGCTTATCAAACCCGGCCCTGAAGGTGTGGGAGCGTTCTGGGACGTTATCGGCGGCTTTCATTATGCTCCATCCCAGGACCCATTGGGAGGTAAGGGCAACTGCGCTTTCCTGGATGGCCATGTTGATGCCTACCCCCGCGCCGAAACGTTCCCCTTGTCCTGGCCACACTGATTCTCCGTAAGTCCACAGGACGCCTTACGGCGGAGTCCTTCGGACAGAAATTCCTCTTTAATCTTTTTGAGCAAAAAGCAGATTGACAAGCCACCCAAAAAAACACATAATTGCACCCAAACCAAAACAGCATATCGACGGCCTAAGTTTGGTGCCGTTGCTCTGCCGCAAGGCATCCTGCGGAGAAGGCAAAAAATCGCTGCCCCGTAAGGCAATATTCTGGCATTACCCCCATTACGGCAATCAAGGCGGGGCCGTGCGAGCCGGGGATTACAAGCTCATCGAATTTTACGAAGACAATCGAGTGGAACTCTACAACCTTAAAGCCGATATCGGCGAAAAGAACAATCTCGCTGAGAAGATGCCCGGCATGGCCGCCCAACTTCGCAAAATGCTAAAAGCCTGGCGAAAAGACGTAGATGCACAAATGCCCACACCCAATCCCGACTATAATCCGGGACTATAATCCAGGCGAAGGTGCATGTCCAGAAAATTAACTTGGCAGTCCCCGTTCAAGTCACCTCTCGGACATTCGGCCTTCACAGCCCGCACGGACTCCATAGGAGAACCGACCAAAGGCACAATTAATATCAAGGCAAGCAATGAGATTTTGATGTGTCTCAACGTCTTCTTACCCCTTCCTCACAAATAGTTCGGACCACTTACTGTATTGTAATACTCATATCTTATTAGTTCCGCATATTTTAACATATAAAAGACACTAAAGTCAATACCTTTTAGTCGACACTGGGAAGTGTCCGGACACCATACCGCCCGCCGGATCGGTCATAGCGATGACAAACAATTCTCTCTAAGCACAAAAAGGGAAGGCTTAACACTACTTTGGGCTGATAAAGCAAAATGGCTTTTTACCAAATTATTTGTGCTTGATTTGCCGTGGAAGGCATTGTATCATAGGCTGGCTCACCTGATGCTGAAAAGCACGTGCGTCATCCGGCGCCGCATCGACGGACTTCCAACAGGCGTGGCAGTTGCAGTGGCCAGGCTCGAGTAAAACCATATAAAGCATCGATAAACGGAAAAGCAACGTTGCTGAGCAAAACCGATTTGGGAAATTATAATAATGAGGAGTCAAATTATGAGTGAGTTAAACCGACGAGAGTTTCTGGAAGTAAGTGCAGCAGGAGCGGGAGCAGTGTTATTAGGCACACAGTTAGGTAGTCGTCCTGTGATGGCCGGCGAGGCTGGCAAGTGGCCGCCCAGATTGCCCGCTGTAAAAATTTACAAGGTCTATATCGGCAGGACCGGTGGGATTTACTTATCCAGGCCGAGAGAGGAGATTGACAAGTTCGATAAATACCTTGCCAACGTGGAGCGCAAACTCGGCGACGTCAAGTTCGTGGGCGGCGAATTGGTTCCCCCGGCTGAAGTAGATAAGGTGGTGGCCAAGCTGGGTGACGCCGATGGCGTTTTGCTTTTTCATCTTTCCGGACATGGTGGAGGAGCTCCAAAAGCGGCGATGGACCAAATCATCAACGTGGGACTGCCCACGGCGGTCTTCTCCCAACCATTCAGCGGGCATGGGTGGATGTATTTTCCCCAGTGGCGAAAGGCCGGCAAGAAGGTCGTTCTGCTGCCAACCAGTGACTGGAGTGAGCTCGACCAGATAGTCAAACTGATGCGCGTAGCGCCACATCTGCGGCAAACGCGTATCATCGTCGTACGCGGACCACTGGGAACGACTGCGGCTTGTTCCGCTGAGCAGGTCAAGGAACGCCTCGGCGTAGAGCTAATCCCGATTAGTGTCGAGCAGACCCTTGAGGCTCATAAAGCCATTGACATCAAGGCCGCAGAGGCCGAGGCTAAACGATACTGGCTTAGCAAGGCCAAGAAAATCGTCGAGCCGTCCACCGAAGAAATCATCGACTCGGCGCGTTTCTACTTAGCGACAAAGGAGCTTATGATTAAGGAACGGGCACAGGCCGTCACGAGCTCAAACTGCATGGGTGCCCCGGCTAAAGGCTGCCTGACCTACAGCAAGCTCAACGACCTGGGACTGGTCGGCGCCTGTGAGGGGGATATGGACTCGACGTTGACGATGCTGATGTTTAACTATGCGTTCGGAGTTCCCGGGTTCATCACCGACCCTGTCTTCGATACCGCCAGCAATGCACTAATACACTTCCATTGCACCTCGGCAACTAAGATGGACGGTCCAGCCGGCAAGCGCCTGCCTTTTACCATCCGAACCCAGAGTGACAGCGAAAGAGGCGTGTCACTGGATGTGGAGTATCGCATCGGGCAAATGGTTACCTGCGCCAAGTTCATCAACCTCGATACCATGCTGATTTCAACAGGGAAAATCTTTAAGGTTACCCACGATGAGCTCGGCTGCCGCACCCAGTTCTGGACCAAGGTGAACGATGCCGACAAGATGTTTCATAACTGGGGCGCCGATATACTTAAAGGCGGAACGATGACACTGCTGCACCGAGCTGTCTTCTATGGCGACCACATGAAAGACATCAAAAACCTGGGCGTCCTGATGGGATTTAATGTCGTCGTGGAAGGGTAAGGGGCGAAAGGCTATTGCGTAGGCCCTTACAAATGAAATTGTGCGCAAAACGGTCACAGTATCAGTAATGTGTAGGGCCGCTTCAAAGATGGTGCCAAATCGTCTTTTATTTGGCGACAGCTTTGACCGGCCCGGCAGCAGCAGCGAAACCTTTTAGTTTTAGAACAAGCAATCTCCCTCCCTCGAAGAGGGTGGGCAGGGAGATTG